>WQYK01000188.1 GCA_009781275.1 Bacteroidales bacterium
AGCGCCGCATGGGTAACCCGTTCGCCTCTAATCAAGTTTAAATGCGTTAGAACATCTCTAATATCAACGTCTGAGGTAAACGGAAACGCCCTTTTTCGATGCGCGATGTCAACAAATTTGCGGATTTTTTCTTCATTCAAATCTGCAATGGTTGCGTCGGGGTGCAAAGTGGCATCAAAGGGGGTCGTGCGAATGATTTCATTATCTATCAAATAGTTGATTAATGACGCATAGACTGCTATTTTTAACTGTTCCGGCGTTTTAAAGCTTCTACGAACAATCTCATTCTCAGCTTTACGGATAAGCATTTTCTCTTTTGGATGTCGCTGTTCGGCTTGTTTCACATAAACAAAGCGGATTTTATTCCCTTTTGTTGCTGCATCAAACTCTCTCTCAGTGGGAGAAACACCCTCCGAATCTTCATATCCGTAGTGCTGTCCAAAAATCCCTAGATAGATATCGCATTTTTCTACTTCACTCAGAAAAACTGCCGTAGGGTGAACACCCAAAGCGGGGATGTTCTCAAAAATAAAAGGCTCAAAGAATTTGCCCAACAATGCGTCCGAAGTCAGATAGTCATACAACTCCTGCCGCTCTGCCGCAAATTCCGATTGAACGCTACTGATAAACACTCTTTTTCTTTGCATATCTGTTTGATTGTTTGGAGGCAAATATAGTAAAAAAATGGTTTGGTTATTCGCTTTTTACCACATCAGCAGGATTTTCAATACTCGATTTATAGACCCGCCAACCAACGCAAAGGACAATCACCAGTGCCATGGCAGCAATAATCAATAAGTAGACCCAAAGAGGGATATTTGTCCGCTTTACATACTGCTCCAACCAGCGCTGCATAATGAAGTAACCTGCCGAGAAGGCAATCACCGCCCCAATGACCAGCAGCAGGAAGTACTCTTTGGCAAAAATAGAGAGGATGTCTGTCGACACTGCGCCGTTGATTTTGCGGATGGCAATCTCTTTGCGGCGCTCCTCGCAGGTGAGCCAGACCAAAGAGACAAAACCAAAGATGCACACCAATATGCAAATCGCTGAAACAAAAGATAACAACTTCATTAAGGCATTTTCCGATTTGAGGAATTTGTTGTACTCTTCACTTCCATTGAATAAGGCTGAATAGCTGAACAAATCGGCATATTCGGTTTTGAGCATCTGTTCGATTTTCTCTTTGCACGATTCCCACAATCCCTCATGGTATTTAAACAGCACCAGTCCAAGCACCGGATTAGCAGATGCGCTTGTTGCTCTGTTTTGGGAACGTTTTATATAACTAATCGGTTTAGCCTCTACGGTGGGCGCAAAATTGTATATGTTTTTAATCACGCCTTTTACAGTATACGTCAAAACACTATTTCCAAACTGTTTGCCCACAGGCTCGTGCCAACCAAATGCCTTAACGGCACTTTCGTTAAGCAAAACCATCAACTCTGAATCACCGTCGTCAAGCATTTCGCCGGCCAATAACCGGAAGTCATAAAAAGCAACATATTCGGGCGTGACATTCATCGTCTCCAGATTTATGTATTCAACATCGTCAGGTTTATCGTCCCAAAAACCAATCGGCCCACTTGAACGGCCCGATAAGGGGAGCAAGTTTCTCATTCCCGCTGCATAAATGGTCTCGGTAACTTCAGGCAACTGTTCCAACCGATTTGCCAAAACGTCGCTACTCCCTCCAAATGTAGGAATCGAACCCCTGTTTTGAAACGAAAAGCCCAAATCGGCGGTATGGTGCAAGAAATACATTTGCTTTAGAATCACAACGGAGCAAAAAGCAAAACCGACACTTATGACCAATTGGACAACCACAGAAATTTTGCGAAACGGCTTTTTATTGCTCCTGCGAATCGACAGGTTCAGGTTTCTACGCCTAAAGATAAAGAGAATAAACCAAAACGCCAGCAAAGAGGTCAAGATAACCCCTCCGATGTAGATGAGCGATTCGCTCAAAATGGCAGACAAGTTCATCTGAATATCCGACAACATTAGGAAGTGTTCGTGCACCACCTGCGTCAAACAGCATCCCAAAGCAACTGCCAACAACAGTGTGAGCAGAAATTCGACCGTCAACATCATCCACAACGAACCGCCCGAAGCGCCGCACACCACGCGCAAAGCCAACTCCTTTTGCCGAATTCTAAAACGGCTGATAAACAACGTCAGGTAATTAAAGAGCGAGCACAAAACAACCAACAAGCCCGATAAGGCAAAAATCAAAATATGTTGAAACCTAACTTCTCTTTCTACAGTGGAATCACGATAACGTAGTTTTGACAATGGCCTGATAGTTAATTCCATGCGCCCACCTCTCTCTTCACCGGAATCGTGTTCGTTCAGTTTTGTTTCAAAATCTTTGACGTTTACTCCGGCAACCAGTCGGATGATTGTATTTTCCCCATAACTAACACCCCACATTTGACTTGGAACGTTTATATAACCATCCATGAACGCACATATAAAATCAAACGGATAGTTGCTGTGTCTGGACATTCCGGAAACAACCGCACAAATCTCAACAGCGCCATTATTTATCGTTTTTCCTATTGGGTCTTCATTCCCAAACAATTGTCTTGCTTTTTCTTCCGTTATGGCAAATTTATGACCACCCGGAATCAAGAAATCCCTATTGCCCTCCAAAATTTTCACATCAAACATGCTAAAAAAAGAGGAATCCGCCCTAATGATGAATGCCGGCGACTCCACCCCCTCAACAGAAATTTTTGACCCCGGATAAGAGGGTATCAACGGAGTCGCCTCCGCAATTTCCGGGAAAGTCTCTTTAAGATAAGCCGCTAACGGATTGACCGTTTTCCTGCTGTGGCCGGTTGGATTAAATATATCGGGTCTGTACACCACATACATCTGCTTTGCATTCTTGTGGAAGCTGTCATACGTCATTTCATAAACAATCCAAAGCATTGCCAGCGCAAAACAGGTAAAGCCCACTGCCAAGCCTGTTATGCTTATTAATGTTTGGATTGGGTACTTCCGCAGGTTGCGGAGGGCGGTTTTGAGGTGGTGGTGGAGCATATTATTCGCTCTTAATCGAGTTCGCCGGATTGACATTGGCAGCTCTGTACGACTGCGCTCCAACCGACAGCACAGCGACAACAGCTATAAACAGCACAGTTGCGGCAAACACCCACCATTCGAGACCGGTCCGGTAAGTAAAGCTATCCAACCATCTACGTGATAACCACCAAGAAACAGGAATGGAGATGACGGCAGAAATGGAAACAAGCAATAAAAAGTCTTTGACCAACAGTAGAACCATATTCAAGGTGGTTGCGCCGTTTATCTTGCGAATGCTGATTTCTTTGGTACGTTTTTCGGCCATATAACTGGCTAATGCAAACAGGCCAAGGCACATAATAACAATAGAAAGTAATGCAGATGAACCGATAATCTTGCCCATATCCCTCTCGCTGGCAAACTTTCGGGCGTACATCCAGTCCACAGAGATGGTCTCAAAGTCAAAAGAGGGGTTAATCTCCTTAAATAT
>WQYK01000189.1 GCA_009781275.1 Bacteroidales bacterium
CGGTACGCTGACCCAAAACCGAATGAAGGTAGATACCCTCTCTTTTGACACCGACCCAACGCTCCTTTTTGAGGCGTTGGCCACCAACACTTCGGCCCATTTAGACACCTCTAATCCTAATGAAGTACAGGTGCTTGGTAACCCGACCGAAGGTGCGCTTCTGTTGTGGATGCACGACCAGGGGATTTCCTACAAACCTATCCGCGAAAACACAGAGTTGTTGCAACGAATGGTCTTTAGCGCCGAGCGCAAGTTTATGGCTTCGCAAATCTTCTCCTCCGCCCTGCAAACCCAGGCCATCTACCTAAAAGGAGCGCCCGAAGTGGTGATGAGCCGATGCAGTAACATTTTGAACGAACAGGAGGTGAGGGAACAAATTGCTCAATTTCAGGCTCGGGGTATGCGTACCCTCGCTTTTGCGTATCGCTTGGTATCTCCGCAAGAAGAAGACGAGCATATTGAGAAGTTGGTTGACCAACGCGATATGGTCTTTCTTGGTTATGCGGCGATTGCAGACCCCATTCGCGCTGACGTGCCCAGGGCGATTCAAACCTGCATGGAAGCAGGTATTGAGGTAAAGATTGTTACAGGCGACGTATCTGATACGGCATGCGAGATTGCGCGTCAAGCGGGTCTTTGGAGGGAAAGCAGTGATCAAATGCTACTTACGGGAGCCGAATTTGCCGCCCTCTCCGATGAAGAGGCGTTGGCGATTGCTGAAAAACTAAGCGTGCTTTCGCGGGCGCGCCCGTCGGATAAACTCAGGTTGGTGCGTCTGTTGCAACAACAGGGTAACGTAGTGGCTGTCACAGGAGACGGCACTAACGATGCCCCTGCGCTCAACTACGCCAACGTCGGGCTTTCTATGGGGTCGGGCACGTCTGTGGCCAAAGAAGCCAGCGACGTTATTCTGCTCGACGACTCATTTGTCAGCATCGTACACGCAGTAAGATGGGGTCGATCTATCTATCAAAACATTCAGCGCTTTTTACAATTTCAACTCACCATTAACGTGGTGGCGCTGGTGCTCATGGTGTTGGGTCCATTGATAGGCGTCAATTTACCTTTAACCATTACGCAAATGCTGTGGGTCAACCTCATTATGGACACCTTTGCCGCCTTGGCATTAGCCTCCGAACCCTCTAACGCAGAAGTGCTAAAATCAGCGCCCCGTAAAGTTTCTGACTTTATAATCAACCGACAGATGGGCGTCAATATTCTATCGCAGTCGCTCTTTTTTCTCATTCTGCTGGTAGGGCTGATGCTCTTTTTTCACCACAATGAAGGAGGAATGACGCCATATAAGCTCTCGTTCTTCTTTACCGCCTTTGTGTTGCTTCAATTTTGGAATCTTTTTAACGCAAGATGCTTGGGCTCTGTACGCTCTGCTTTTAGCGGGCTTGCGAAAAACCCTTGGTTTTTGACCATTGTCGGAATCATTATTGGACTTCAGGTTGTAATTGTTCAATTTGGTGGAAAAGTATTCCGTACCGTTCCTTTATCGTTCAAAGATTGGATAATCCTGATTCTTTGCTCTTCCTGCGTTTTATGGATTGGCGAAATCCGCCGTTTTATTGCCCGACATCGATCATCCAAAGAAAAACAAACAATAGATTATGCTTAAAATCGACACCAATATCGAAGTTCGTTACTACGAAACAGACCAAATGGGCGTTGTGCACCACTCCAACTACATCCGCTATTTTGAAACCGCCCGCACCCTATCCATGAAAAAAGCGGGAATCCCATACGACGAAATGGAAAGCCAAGGTATTGTGATGCCGATTATCTCTGTCTCATGCACCTACAAACGTCCCGCCCTTTTTGGCGACACCCTTAGGGTGACCGTCATTTTGGAAAAACTGCCCACCGTAAAAATCGAATTTAAATACGAAGTCCACAATGCGCAAGACGTTCTATTGGCCACCGGCTCCACCGTTCTTGCCTTTGCCCATAAAGAGACATTACGCCCCATGCGGGCGCCCCAATACCTACTCGATATTTTGAAACCCCTATTTTAATTTCAAAAAAACATCTATATTTGCACTTTAAAACTAAGCATCCATGTTTACACCACTCATTTTTGGCTCTTTTGGTATGCAGGAGATCCTTGTAATCGCACTGATCGTTTTACTTTTCTTTGGAGGCAGAAAGATTCCGGAATTAATGAAAGGAATCGGAAAGGGCGTTAGGAGTTTTAAGGCAGGCATCAACGGCATCGAAGACGAAATAAACAAAGAGATTAAAGACGACGCTTCTCTTAAAGCATAAATAAATATATGAAAGAGAAGGAGATGAGCTTCTGGGATCACCTCGATGAACTTCGGACGGTGCTCTTTCGTTCTGCTGTTGCGGTGGTGGTGCTCATGGTGGTGGTATTCTGCTTTAAAACGTTTGTGTTTGAGACAATCATCTTCTCTCCTCGCTCATCTGATTTTATTATCTATCAATGGCTAAATCAATTAGCTGCATATAGGCCATGGCTCTCTGCCTTTGCTGTTGAGCCGTTTGTCGTTGAGTTGATTAACATAGAGATGGCGGCTCAATTCTTTACCCACATCAGCGTCTCTTTTTGGTTGGGATTTGTATTGTCCGTTCCCTTTATCCTCTACCAACTTTGGATATTTGTTCGTCCGGCGCTCTATCAAAATGAAAAAAAGGCCATTACTACATCTTTTGCGTTTTGTTCGCTCCTCTTTTTTATTGGCATTATGGTGGGCTACTTTATGGTTTTTCCACTCACTGTCAAATTTTTGGGTACTTATCAGGTGAGCGATTGGGTAGAGAATCAGATCTCTTTAAAGTCGTACATCAGCATGTTCAACAGGCTCATCTTATTGATGGGCTTGGTGTTTGAAATGCCGGTATTGGTACATCTACTCTCACGTTTAGGCATCGTGACCAAAAAATTCCTTCGCAAATACCGGAAGCACGCAGTGGTAGTTTTGCTCATTTTGGCTGCTGCCATTACACCGAGTGGGGATGCATTTACCATGTCGGTTGTGGCCCTGCCGCTCTATTTGCTGTATGAATTTAGTATTTTGGTTTGTCGTGATAAAAAAATCCAAGATGAGGAAATTCAAACAACGTGATATCCCTAAACAACATACACGTCTCCTTTGGTGGGTTTGACCTGCTCAAAGACATTAGTTTTTCAATTTCTCCGCGTGAGCGTATCGGTTTGACCGGAAAAAATGGAGCGGGAAAATCGACTTTACTTAAAATCATGATGGGGTTGCAAAGCCCCACTTCTGGTGCTTGCGTCGTGCCCGACAAGGTGCAGATTGGCTACCTGCCCCAGCAGATGGCGCACGCCAAAGAGCGGACGGTTTTGGACGAAGCGCTCCGTGCTTTTGACCATCTTCACGAGATGAAATCGCGTATTGACGCCATTACAGAAGAACTGACTTTGCGCACAGATTATAAAAGCGACTCTTATCATAAACTCATTGAAAATCTGAACGAATTACACGACCGTTACGAGATTTTAGGCGGCGCCAATCCGCA
>WQYK01000190.1 GCA_009781275.1 Bacteroidales bacterium
CGAATGACTTCATCTATTTCTTGTTGATTCCCATACTCAAACGATCTTTGAATAACCCAATTAGCTCTTTTAATCCAATTAATCTTTTTAACCGCATCTATTTCCCAAAACAACGCTTTACGAAATTTTGATAAATCGGGCGAATGCCTTCTTTCTTGCTCATCCAAATAACAATAAATGTCATGGTTGGTCTGTATCCGGTAAAAATACCCGGGTGTAGAGATGCCCAAAGCATGTTCCAAACGGGAAGACAACTCCGGGGTAAATTTTCTTCCACCTTTAATCAAATCATTAATTCGCTGCGGATAGATCGTCGTTTTTATCGCAATCTCTTTCTGCGAGAATTGCTCTTTTTGAAGTATTCGGTTTAAAATAGCGCCTGCGGGCACAGCCGGCATGAAAAGGTATTGCTCGTACATGTTCTATATTGATTTTGCCGTTACAAAGGTAGTCAAAAAGAATAAATAACCAAAATTGGTGATTTAAATATGTTTTCAACTCCAATTCTATGACTATATTTGCCCCATGAAACTCGTCATTTTTTCCGGCGCAGGGATCAGCGCCGACAGTGGGATCTCCACTTTTAGGGATTCGGATGGGCTTTGGGAACAGTACCGTATAGAAGATGTATGTACGCCCGAAGCTTTAGCCCGCGACCGCGAAACCGTGATTCACTTTTACAACATGCGCCGCAAAGAGCTTCTCACCAAAGAGCCCAATCCGGCCCATTTCGCCATTAAGGAGTTGGAGCAGTATTACGATGTAGAAGTGGTGACTCAAAATGTGGACAACCTGCACGAACGCGCTGGCTCTTTAAAGATTCTTCACCTCCACGGAGAGTTGACAAAGTTAAGGAGTACGGCAGACGAGTCGCTCATCTACTCAATGGATGGGTGGGAGCAAACGCTTGACGCTCGATGCAAAAAGGGCGCTCTGTTGCGCCCGCACATTGTGTTCTTTGGAGAGGCAGTGCCGTTGATGGAGCAAGCGGTTAAGATCGTCTCTACCGCAGATATATTGGTGGTGGTGGGAACTTCTCTGGCCGTCTATCCCGCAGCTTCTTTGGTACACTACGCCAAACCATCTGCCGTTATTTATGTGGTCGACCCCAAAACGCCGCCCATATCGGGCATCCGAAACCGGGTAGAGACCATCCGCATGAATGCCGCTCAGGGAATGCCCCTGTTGGCAAAACAGTTAATCCAATTATCATGAACAGTCGCTACCTCACTCCCCAAGAGCTATGGCAGTTGGTGCAATTGCGCCGCGCCCTCCATGCCTCTCCCGAATTACCCGATCAGGAGGCCAAAACCGCCGAAACCATTGCCGCTTTTTGCCGCAAAGCAGCGCCCCGAGCCCAGATATTTGAAAATATTGGCGGACACGGCGTACTGGCGCGCTTCCAGGGCGCAAAATCGGGTATTGATCTTATGATTCGATGTGAATTAGATGCGCTCCCCATCACAGAAACTTCTCAGCTTCCCCACGCTTCGCAAACTCCCCGTACCGCCCACTCCTGCGGGCACGACGGCCACATGGCCATCCTTTGCGGCGTTGCGCTCTATTTAGCCGCCCATCCACCGCAAAACGGCTCCGTCACCCTCCTTTTTCAACCTGCCGAAGAGATTGGAGAGGGCGCACGCCGAATGGCTACCGAGCTACGCTCCTTAGGCATATCGTTTGACTACGCCTTTGCCCTGCACAATCTTCCCGGCGCGCCTTTGGGAGAAGTGATTTGGTATCCGGAAACTTACGCCGCAGCATCCCACGGTCTTGAGGTGGAATTTTTAGGCAAAACCGCCCACGCCTCCGAACCGCACAACGCCATCACCCCCACCTTTGCCGTCATGGAGACGATCCAGGCGTGGATGGATTTGATCAAAACACCCGGGGTCTTTAGCGATTTTGTTCTGATTACCATTATCAACGTGGAAATTGGTGAGGTTGCTTACGGCACCACCCCCGGGCATGGATTTTTAAGGGCAACATTCAGAGGCTTTCGGCAAGACGACTTAGACAAACTCCACCAATTGGCCGTTACGCAAATGGAGCGGATTGCCGCCACCCACGGCATCAAAACCACCTGCAAGATCCACGACATTTTTCCCGCCACCGTTAACCATCCCGATGCAAACAAAGTGATTCTGTCGGCGGCGCGAAGCTTAGGTCTATCTATCCGTCAAGCCACTGCCCCTCTTGCCGGTTCCGACGACTTTGCTTTCTTTACCACCAACTCCAAAGCCGCCTTTATCGATTTGGGCGCCGGTGTGCAACACCTCCCCATTCACGACTCGGGCTACGACTTCCCCGATGCGCTCATCCCTGTTGGGGTTGACCTTTGGATTGCTGTGATACATGATGTGTTAAAAAAATAGAGCACCACATTAATTATTATTACGAATCTTGTCAATAACCCAATCCCAACAGGGATCTTTCCCGTCTATATAGTCCTCTATTGCCTGGGGTATATAGATATCAGGAAATAGATACTCTTCGTCACATTTTTTATATGCAGGGCGAATGAAATACTTGCAGCTCACATCGCCTTTGATCTTTGTATTGGGAAGTTCAAAGGATAATATCTCTCCATAGTGACAAGGTTTTTGCGAGGCTGGCTCTCCTATTGTTATGAATAGCTCATTGTCAATTACCTTGGAAAGCAAAAGAGCGGTTGAGCTAAAACTGTTGGATCCCTGAATAAAATAAACTGTTCCATCAAATCTTTCTCCATGATAATCAACAAATTTTTTGTACTCTTTTTTACTAATCATTGAAATTTGTGAGTAAATGAAGCGTTGTAAACGCGATTTTCTGTATTCCATTCTAGGGCTTTGCGTCAGTTTGGGATGTGCAATTCTGTTTAGCAGCATATCTCCGATTAAAGAATTTCCGCCACCATTGTATCGGAGGTCAACAACTAATGTCTTAACCTTTTGCGTAATGATATGGGAGAAAAATGTATCAAATCGTTGCTGTGTTGCTTCCATCTCAATAGACATGCTGTTGAGCTGTAAATATGCAATATCAGAATTATAATACGTCTTTATGCTTTCATTTGAGCGTCCAGTAATGGGATGAGTGTATTTTACAACGGAGATGATATTACCCTCCTGCTGGTTTCTAAGTGTGATCTCTCCGTCAGCAGTGGATATGTGAAGAAATTCTTTTTCCAGATTAATGCCAATTTGTTTCAACTTTGTCATATCTCCGCGATTTAAAAGTTGCATTAAATATCTTTCGCGCTGAACAAGGTTTTCGCACCCTTTGAGTATGCTAACACGAAACAACAAAGTATCTATCGGAATTTTCTCAATGGCTAGTACTTCTTTTCCCAAATAGCTACTATCTTGGACAAAAGTTCTTGTTATGTAGCAACTATGGTTAAACCATTGGAATGAACAAGGAACACTAACTGTTTCTGGAGAATCATAAATAAAAGTATGAG
>WQYK01000191.1 GCA_009781275.1 Bacteroidales bacterium
CCCCAATGCCCAAATCGACCTCACCTTATATTACATGGATTACAAAAATCAGTTGGTGCCCACCGGAAAGCTTACCGAAACAGGTTATGTGGTAAAAGAGAACGTCCCCTCAAGCTACCGAACAGGCGTGGAGCTGGCAGCAGGATGGCAACCGATTCGTTTTTTGAGATTTGAAGGCAATTTTTGCATGAGTCAGAATCGGATTAAGGAGTATACAGCCTGGGTTGACCACTACAGCAATCCCCAAGATTGGGCGCCACTGCCCCAATTGCAGGAGCGTTACCAAAACGTTCCGTTGGCCTACTCGCCTGAGTACACAAGCGCCATGCAGGTGGAAGCCAGACCTTGGAAAGAGACAACAATTGCCCTCAGATACAAATATGTAGGCAAACAGTATTACGACAATACCGGTAACAACGCCCGTTCCCTGCCCGCCTATGGGACAGGGGGCTTGCGTTGTGTGCAGCAGCTCTCCTTTAACAACGGCCCAAAGGCAACTGTCTCTTTTTTTGTCGATAACCTGTTTAACAAAAAGTATATCGACAATGCCTGGGTCTACCGCGCCGCCTTTGCAGACAGCAGTCCCGACTATTTAGAGACAGGTCTCTTTCCGCAAGCCGAAATCAACTTTACCCTCAGTTTGTCGCTAAAATTCTGATGATTTCCGACTTCTATATCGAAATTTTTGGCGCCCTTACGGGAGTTGTATACGTAGCGCTCGAAATATACAAACGTCCAAGCATGTGGATAGTGGGAATCGTCACGTCGCTGGTCTACATCTACGTTTTTGCACAAAACGGCTTTTACGCCATGGCGGGTTTAAACATCTATTATGTAGGAATCAGCGTCTACGGCTTATGGCGATGGAGCGTGGCGCCCGATATTTGCCGCATCGGAAAGCGTACTGCCCTTTTATGCCTGTCGACAACGGCGCTCATCTTTATCTTGCTCGCTTTTGGATTGGAGCGCTATACCAACGCCACCATGCCATACGCCGATGCCCTGATTACATCCATGAGCATCGTGGCCACGTGGATGCTCTCGCGAAGCTATTTGGAACAATGGTGGGTATGGATTGTCGCCAATGCTTTGGCGATAGGTGTATACGGCTGGCAGGGACTCTATCCGACTGCTATTCTCTATATGACCTATTTGGCAGCGGCAATAGTCGGACTAAGAAGATGGAGAAGAGTCGCTATGACTAAAGTCAATACTCTCCCCAACTCTTAATCTGTATATCCTCAATCGACTGGTGACAAAACGAACGAATAAAAGCGCTCGCCAAACGCGCGTTGGTGAGCAACGGAATATTGTGGTCGATGGCCGAACGCCGAATCTTGTATCCGTTGGTTAGCTCCCTCTTGGTATGGTCTTTGGGAATATTGATCACCAAATCGACTTCGTGATTGGCAATCAGTTTCATAATATCTTTATATTTTGACTCACGCTCATCAGGCCAACTGACGGTAGTGGCTTCGATCTGATTATTGACTAAAAATTTTTGAGTTCCCTCCGTGGCATAAAGGGGATATCCCTTTGCACGGAGCATCCTGCATGTCTCCAACAAATCGACTTTTCCTTTGGCGTCCCCCGAAGAGACCAGGACGCCCTTCTGAGGAATATGGTAACCAACTGAGAGCATGGCGCTCATCATCGCTTCATCAAAATCGGTACCCAAACATCCCACCTCACCGGTAGATGACATGTCTACACCCAAGATGGGGTCAGCCTTATGGAGGCGGGCAAAGGAGAACTGAGACGCCTTAACGCCCACATAATCTACATCAAAAGTAGATGAATCGGGCTTCTCAACCAGAACATCCAACATCACTTTGGTGGCCGTTTCAATCAAATTTCTTTTAAGTACTTTGGAAACAAACGGGAAACTCCTCGAAGCTCGTAAATTGCACTCAATTACTTTGATTTCATTATTTTTAGCAAGAAATTGGATATTGAAGGGGCCGCTGATATTTAACTCCTTTGCTATCTTTTTGCTGATTTTCTTCACCCTTCTTGCCGTCTCCATGTAGATTTTTTGTGCAGGAAAGACCAACGTGGCGTCTCCGGAGTGAACACCCGCAAACTCCACATGTTCGGAAATGGCGTATTCGATAATGTCTCCATTTTTTGCCACAGCGTCAAACTCTATCTCCTTGGCATTTTGTAAAAACTCAGAGACCACTACCGGATGCTCCCTAGAAACTTTGGTCGCTACGTCCAGGAAAGCAGCCATCTGCTCCTGGTCAAAACAGACATTCATGGCGGCGCCCGACAATACATACGAGGGCCGAATCAACACGGGAAATCCCACTTCCTGAGTGAACTTTACAATTTCATCGTAATGGGTAAGCTCTTTCCAGCGCGGCTGGTCAATGCCCAGCAAGTCAAGCATGGCAGAGAATTTGTGGCGGTTTTCTGCCCTGTCAATGGAGAGGGGAGAGGTTCCAAGAACGGGGACATTTCGCCGATATAATTTCATCGCCAAGTTATTGGGAATTTGCCCCCCGACAGATACAATCACCCCTTTGGGCGTCTCCAAATCGATCACATCCAATACCCTCTCAAAACTCAACTCGTCAAAGTAGAGGCGGTCGCACACATCGTAGTCTGTTGATACCGTCTCGGGGTTATAGTTAATCATAATCGACTTGTAACCCAATTTTCTGGCCGTTTGCACTGCATTGACCGAGCACCAGTCAAACTCTACCGAAGAACCGATACGGTATGCACCGGAACCAAGCACAACCACCGTTTTCTCGTTTTTATATTCATAACTGGTTGCATAACCTTCTGCCCCATAAGTTAAATAGAGGTAATTGGTCAAATCGGGATGCTCCGATGCAATGGTATTGATGCGGCGCACAGCGGGAAAAATGCCGATGCCTTTGCGCACTTCACGAACCCTAAGCGACTCTTTTTCTAAATTTCCGGCCGGATCCTCCACGTAGCGGGCAATTTGAAAATCGGAAAATCCTAACTCTTTGGCTTTTTTAAGCACATCAACGGGAAGCTCCTCAATCTTTTTATATTGGGTGAGCACCTTTGTGTAATCAACAATATTTTTGAGTTTTTCCAGAAACCACTTGTCTATCTTGGTCAAATCGTAGATTCTATCGATGGTATACCCATCCTCCAACGCTTTGGCAATGGCAAAAATACGTAAATCGGTAGGATTGGCCAACTCTTTATCAAGGTCTTCAAACTCCACCCCTCGATTGCCTACAAAGCCGTGCATGCCCTGTCCGATCATGCGGAGTCCCTTTTGAATGATCTCTTCAAACGACTTTCCGATCGACATGATTTCACCCACCGACTTCATCGAAGAGCCGATTTGACGGCTGACGCCCCTAAATTTTGTTAAGTCCCATCGGGGAATCTTTACAATCATATAGTCTAAAGAAGGGGC
>WQYK01000192.1 GCA_009781275.1 Bacteroidales bacterium
AAATTCAATCACAATGTCCTGCATGGTGGGGAAGCGTGTATAATCATCCAAATGGTAAATAATGGGTTTACCTGTAAATAATGGCGGTCCATCCGGTACGTTGACCCGTTCAAATAGCGTGTCAATGCCAAAGTATTTACTCACTTGCATCTCCATACTTCTTTGCACAAGAGCAGATTCAAACGTTTTATCCAAAAACAGGGGCGGAGCAGGCGCTACAGGTGGTCTGACAAAGGGATCTATCAGTTCAAAAGTGGCTTCTGCTGCGCCTGGATATTCCAAAACAATCTCATTTTTTTCTAACAACGACTTAGTAAAAAATGAGAACTCCCCGGTAACGGCGTCAGCAGTCGCAGAGTAAATATCAATACCGGTACCTACTGTAGAGAGAAAAATCAAATGCTCTCTGCTTTGGACACCATTTACGTTTTTCACACGACCTCGAATAATTTCTCCCTCATATTCCGGTATATATAAAGTATTAAATGTTACCTCTGCCTGTTTTGGTTTGTTGACCTCCATAAAATCAATGATGGAGCGATCCAACGCTACGGGAATATCCACACGTGCAATAGAAAGATTTAGGGTTATCGCCTGATCGCTCTTATTTGTCATGACGATTTTATCGCCGTTCCATTTAACATCAATGTGATTTGAAGAGATGCGTGAGATTTCTGTCTGCGTTTGCGGCAAAAGATCGTCTCCCACAAAAACATTTTCGTCGATTCGCTCGGTAGACAAGGTGTTGTAAATGGGGATTACTTTGTCAAAAAAACAGGGCGTTGCTTCATTTAACATTTGTTTGGTATAGGCGATCAACCTGTAATTACCGGTAGGTAGCGAGGCAGGCAGTTGCAGCATCCCGCCTCCTCTCCCCTTGTCGATCCTTAATTTGGCCGATGTGACTAACGATCCGGCGTTGCGGAGTTCAACGTACGCCACTTTACTCAGATCCGAAAATTGATGCATCTCTTTTGATAAATCAAAACAGTAGAGCGAGAGCCAAATGGTCTCTCCGGCAATATAGAGCGCCCTGTCGGTAGAGATGTAGATCCTTTCTATGGTTCTCTGTTGTGCACTACATGGATATATCCATATAACCAACAAGCTAATTGTAAGCAATGCTATTTTTTTTGCGCGCATACCTTTTGAGTTAAATGTGATCATTGGGCCAAAAAGAGGGTTTGTTTTTTGTTCCGATTGCGGTGCAATCGATGCAAGCAATAGGTACCCACTCTTGCCGACCTGCAACAATAAAAATTTGAAACCCCATCGAGTACAAGTCCCTGTTAGAAGGTCTGATTGGCCACTCTGAAAAATTAAAAAAGAGACAGGGAGGAGGTATGTAGATCCTAACATCCATTTCATCTATAAAAATTCTTTTTACAGACGGAATACCGGCGCTGATGTAGCCGATAGCTCTGGCATCCGGATCGGATACACAGCGTATATTGCCATAGATGTCATTGGGTTGCGGGGCAAAGAGCCCTCCTATTTCATCGGTATTTTTCTTTAAGACAGACCAATAGTTATAAGCCTCTTTAGTTAGGGATAGTTGGCGCAGTTCCATAGAATAGAGATAACTGAGTCTGCTGTTTCTGTTGTTTATGGAGTGAATTTTCTGTTGGTAAACAATATTTTCTGAGAGGTGATCTGTTCGCGCAATGAGGATGGGGATTGATGCAGCTTGTACCCAGCAATAAAGGGCGTAGCTTTCTCTTGGATAAGATACGATTGTATTTGAGGCATAATTAAAGTAGGTATCTGTACGGTACCGGGAAACAACTTCCCAATCTTCAATGAAGTCCCACTTATAAAAGGGTGAAGCGTCGTTGTCTGCATAAGAGGTTACATAAAAATCGACAGCCGTCCTTTCTTCGTTCACAACATACTCTAGAGATTCGATAGAAGGCGTATCAAGCGGCGTTAAAAAATCGGATTCGTAGATCCTGCCGTTTGACAGGTGTACGCATAACTTATATTGCTTATCAAGTCCAAGCGTTTTGGTATCAATAATATAGTGTGAACGGTTGGCGCTCTCAAAGCGTAAGGCGCCCGGGTATTTGTCCCCACTCGAGCTCTCTACCCAAACGGTTGCATCTGCAATCGATTTGAAATCGTAGTAGCTGTCGAGGGTTACCATGTAACTCAAATATACTTTTGTTTCGCCATTGAGAATGATATCTCCGTCAACAACAAGTGTTTCTGCCTCAACTTCAACCCCTTTGGCTGTAAACGGCGTGATGCAGGCTTTTGGTAAAACTATAATAATCAGAATGATCAAATATGTTTCTATTTTCATTGCGAGTAGGGTTAAAATTTTATGGTGTAGTTTACATAAGGAATCGGTACGCCAAAGATCGACAGCTTGTATCCAGAGATTCTATTTTTCTCATTTTTTGCATAAAAAACCGAAAAAGCATTTTTTCGTCCCGTAACATTATAGACGCCAAAAGTAAATACGCTATGTGTCAGCAGCTTGAGATTGTGACTGGGCTCTATATTAAAGGCTAGATCCAATCTAAAATAGTCGGGGATCCTGTATTGGTTTCTGCTGGAGTAGGCAAGCCAGTAATCGTTCTTGTAATAGTAGACCCCAATTGGAATCGTTACCGGCCGTCCTGTTGCGTAATCCAAATTGGCAGACAGGCTATATCGTTGTGTAAATTTATAATTTGCAATGACTTTTACATCATGAGGTTTGTCGTATGCAGCAGGATACCATTCACCATTGTTGATTTCATAAAAATCCTTTATCCCTGCCTCTTTTAGCATGGTTCGTGAATATGCGTAAGATAACCAACCGTTTAATTTTCCAATATTTTTCTTTAGCATCAACTCAACTCCGTATGCCTTTCCCTCTGTCTCCACGACATCCCTTTCTATGTGTTTGTTCATGTTAATCACGGCGCCGCTCTTGTAATCGAGGTAGTGTTCCATCAATTTGTAATAACCTTCGACCGATAGTTCATATTGATTGTCTAAAAAACTTCGATAAATACCTGCTGCTGCCTGCCATCCCGTTTGAGGTTGAATGTGGGCGTCGCTAAGTTTCCAGATGTCGGTTGGGGCTGTTGAGACGGTGTTTGACAGCATGTGGATGTTTTGACGCATCGAATTGATCCCGGCTTTGATGGTTAGGACGTCGTTAACCAAATAGCGAGCCGACAGCCTGAATTCAGGACCGTGATAAGGCTTAACAAATTCTCTTTCATCCACATGAACAATGTCGATGACCGTTTCTTCACTTTTTTCATTGTCGCGGTACCGATAATAGCTGGCGGGCCCCATTGCCGAATAAAAAGTGTATCTGATCCCAAAATCGATCGTAAACCGATGGGATAAGTCCCATTTATCACTTACGTATAGAGACAACTCCAATCCGCTTTCTCTGT
>WQYK01000193.1 GCA_009781275.1 Bacteroidales bacterium
ACGCCGTAGATGCCGGCAAAGAGGCGGATGTTCTCCCACACTTTAAGGTCTTCGTAGAGAGAGAATTTCTGGCTCATGTAGCCGATGTGGCGTTTGATTTGTTCGGGCTCTCTCACCATATCAAAGCCTGCTACCCGACCCGAACCCGATGTGGGTTTGCTCAGGCCACACAACATGCGCATGGCGGTGGTTTTGCCCGCTCCGTTGGCGCCTAAAAAGCCCAACACCTCTCCCCGCGCCACGGCAAAGGAGATGTTGTCAACGGCAGTAAAGTTGCCAAATTTTTTGGTGAGGTTATGTACTTCTATGGTGTTCAATGTATAGTCGCTATTTTTTTACTCATGAGTTGGATAAAACAATCTTCTATGGTGGGGGGGATCAGTTTGGATTCCGGAACAATAGCCCCGGCATCCTCATTTGTGGTAAAGTGTAACGCTTGTCCGCACAGGTAGACCGACTCAATACGGGGGTCACTTTTTAACTTGTTGAGCCAACTGTAATGATCAGATATTTCTAAAGTGTAGAGGGGTTTGGGGAACTGCTGTATGATCTTTTGAGGAGTGTCGATTTGGAGAAACTGTCCTTCTTGAATGAGTGCGATGCGGTCGCAGAGGGAGGCTTCGTCCATGTAGGGAGTAGAGACTAATATGGTGATTCCTTGTTGTTTTAGTTTGCGGAGCATCTCCCAGAACTCTTTGCGTGAGACCGGATCGACGCCGGTGGTGGGTTCGTCTAAGAAGAGGACTACGGGTTTGTGGATCAGGGCGCAACTTAGGGCTAATTTTTGCTTCATTCCTCCGGAGAGTTTACCGGCTTTGCGGTTTTTAAAGGGTTCGATCTGTTGGTAGATCTCTTTGATCAAGTGGTAATTTTCTTTGACTGACGTGTTGTAGACAGTGGCAAAAAGCTCTAAATTTTCAATCACCGTAAGGTCGTGGTAGAGCGAAAACCGTCCCGGCATGTAGCCGATTTGGGGTCTGATTTTTTCGTACTCTTTGACTACATCCAACCCCATAACCGTAGCGCTTCCACTATTTGCCAACAGCAGAGTAGTAAGGATGCGGAAAAGCGTGCTCTTACCTGCGCCGTCCGGCCCAATCACCCCAAAAACTTCCCCCGCCGGTACCTCAAAGCTAACACCCTTGAGAGCCTGCACCTTATCGTAACCCTTGCTTATCTGCCTAACTTCAATCATCAATCATAAACCATAAATCCTAAAACCTCACCTCCCCATACATCCCAATCTTAAGATACCCGTCATTCTGCACAACAATTTTGACTGCATAGACAAGATTGTCGCGTTCGTTTCGAGTTTGGATGTTTTTTGGGGTAAACTCCGCCTGCTCCGACACCCAGCTTACAAATCCGTCGTACTCTTTGCTTTCACGTTCTCCAAAGTCGGCTAAAACGGTGACCTTTTGTCCTAGTTTCAATTGAGAAAGTTGGTCGGAGGCGATGTAGGCTCTTAGGTAGATACGCTCCATGTCGGCTATTTTAAAGAGTGGTCTGCCGGGGGTGGCCACTTCGCCGCGTTCTGTGTATTTGGCCAATACTGTTCCTTGAATGGGGCTGGTGATGATGCTCTTGGTTATTTGGTCGGTAATTTGTTCAATCTGGATTTCGAGGGCTTGTCGCTCTTGTTCAAGGCTTTGGTTGCTCTTTTGGAGGAGTTGGATTTGGGCGGATAGTTGTTTTTCCAAAACGCTGATGGAGGATTTGATGTCGTCTACTTGCTTTTGGTTGGCGGCGTTGGCGCCTACTAAGCTTTCGAATCTTTGCAACTCACGTTTTTGGGTGGCGATTTGCTCTTTGATGGCGGCTGTCTGTTGGGGAATGTCGGTTTTGCGGCTCTCTAGCGCCCTGATGTTGGCCGATAGTTGCAACTTCTTTAGGTGCAGCGGTATGGTGTCGATGTATCCCACGCGCATGTCTGCCTGAAGGAGCGTACCTTCCCGGAGGTTGAACTCCATAATGGCGCCCGATGCCTGAGCCGAAACGACCACTTCTGTTGCTTCAAAAACGCCGGAGGCGTCGCTCTTGTTGTTCCGTCCGCTGCCGGTGCCGCAGTTTGAGAGGCAGGCCACAATCAGAAGCGCGGCCAACCATAATCGATATTTTGGATTAAGATTCATATTGTTGGATTTAATTTATGCTGTATTTTAAGTCGTAGATTGCTGTGATGAGTTCGATTTCGTGTGTCATCTTCTCCTGTTTGGCTAAGTGCTCCGCATGAAGCTCGCGCATCAGTTCGGTTACGCTGAGCGTTCCGTTGGCGACTTTGACCTCTGCCGCTTTGCGGATGTTTTCTCTAAGGACGATAATCTCATCGTCATACTGCATCGTCTTGCGGAGGCGGTCGATTTGGGTATTTTGCTGACTGATTTCGAGATTTGTGTGATAGAGGAAGACGTCGCGAAGAATGGCGGTGTTTTGTTGGTTCAGCTCTAACTTGAGCCGGTCGTTCTTTTGGGTGTAGAGGGCGCCAAAGTTCCACATCATCCTCACTCCTCCGATGTAAAAGGGAGCCAAGTCCCTCGATAGCATATTGAGTCCGGGCCGACCGTACCCTCCCTGTACAAAGAGGCTGAATTTGGGCATATAGCTTGTTGTAATGGCGCTCTTTTGGGTTTCAAAAAGCCGGCTTTGGGCGTCAAAAAGTTTCAATTCGGGACGATTGATTTGATTGGGTAGAAAAAGAGCGTTCGGATTGGGTTTTTCTAAGGATGTCGATTCGTCAATCACTTGACCAATCATCAACGCCAACATATCGATATAGGCTTTACGGCCGGAGAGGAGTTGCTGGTATTGTTGTTGGGCTTTGAGTTGTTCAACGGCTACGGCGTCTAAATCGACTTGATTGGCAATCCCGTTTTGAACAAAAGCGTCTACCATTGCATAACTGCGCCCGAGTTCAGTCTGCAACGTTTTGTTTTGGTTTAAGTACGCCTCCCAAAGCAAAATGCCAAAAAAGAGTTGATTGACCCGTTTCTCCAAAGCATAGATCTCTACCTTTAGCTGCTCCTGCTCCACCGCCTCTCCCGCTTTAGCCACCTCTCTTTGGGCGCGCACCACACCGCCGTCCCAAATCGATTGCGAAATATCAAGCGTGGCAAGATACTGGTCTTTGGGCAGGCCGTCAATGTGGATACCAAGAAGTTGCGCAGGAATAGAGGTGACGTCGGATTGATAGGAGGCCCTGACGTTAAACGCCGCCTGTGGCAAATGGCCCTTGCCGATGTTGGCCAAATTGTAGGCTGTGGTTTGCTCAATAATTCCATAGCGCTGAATCATCGGGTAGTGCGCACGGGCTAACTCCTGACAGCGCTCAATGGTGAGTTGGGCTTTGGCCTCAATAGAGAGTGCGCATACAACAAAAGTGAGTATAAG
>WQYK01000194.1 GCA_009781275.1 Bacteroidales bacterium
AGCGACAAGCAGTGGTCGGCCATGATGGAAGGCGATGAGAGCTACGCCGGAGCAAGCTCCTATTACCGACTAAAGGAAGCCATACGGGAGATTACCGGTTTTCCCTATTTTCTCCCCACGCATCAGGGACGGGCGGCAGAAAATGTGCTCTTCTCTGCCCTAATTAAAGCCGGCGACGTGTTGCCGGGCAATGCCCATTTTGACACCACTAAAGGACATATTGAGTTTCGCAAGGCGCATGCCATTGACTGTACCATAGCAGAAGCATCCGATACCACTTACGAGTGTCCATTTAAAGGAAACTTTGACCTGAGCAAGTTAGAAGAGGTACTCAAAAAATATCCCAAAGAGCAGATTCCCTGTATTGTAGTCACGATTACCAACAATACGGCAGGAGGACAGCCCGTATCGATGGAGAACATCAAAGGAGTAGCAGCTCTGGCCCAAAAGTATGGGGTAAAGATATTGATGGACTCCGCCCGCTTTGCAGAGAACGCCTATTTTATCAAAATGCGGGAAAGCGGCTATGCAGATAAGAGCATTGGAGAGATTGTAAAAGAGATGTTTTTGTATGCAGACTTTATGACCATGTCGGCCAAAAAGGATGGCATTGTAAACATGGGGGGATTTGCCGCCTTTCGACATCAGGAGGATTGGGAGAAGTGTCAAATGTTTACCATTATCTATGAGGGATTTATTACCTACGGAGGGATGTCGGGTCGAGATATGAACGCTTTGGCTCAGGGGTTGATAGAGGGAACGTCGTTTGACTATTTGGAGACAAGAATCGGTCAGGTGGCCTACTTGGGGCAAAAATTGGATGAGTACGGGATTCCCTACCAGCGTCCGGCCGGTGGACACGCCATTTTTGTGGACGCCAAAAAGGTGCTGACCCAAGTACCTAAAGAGGAGTTTATTGCCCAAACATTGGGAATAGAACTCTATGTAGAGGCTGGGGTTAGAGGCGTAGAAATCGGAGCGATGCTCGCCGACCGCGACCCCGTTAGCCGCGAAAATCGCTATCCTGCGCTGGAGCTGCTTCGTTTGGCTATTCCCAGACGGGTCTACACCAACAACCACATAGACTATATAGCCGCCGCCCTTAAAAATGTGTACGACCGTCGCCAAACCATTAGTCGCGGATATGTGATTGTCAAAGAGATGCCAATCATGCGCCACTTTACCGTACAGCTTACTCCCGCCGGATGAAAAAGCGCTTTGCATTGATGGGCGCAGCGGGTTTTATAGCCCCCCGCCACCTGAAAGCCATCAAAGAGACAGAAAACGATTTGGTTGCCGCCTACGATAAGTTTGATTGCGTGGGCATTTTGGACAGTTACTTTCCCAACGCCTCTTTTTTTACAGAGCACGAATTGTTTGACCGTCACCTTTGCGGGCTCAAAACATCTGTTGATTATATAACAGTGTGTACACCAAATCACTTGCACTTAGAGCACGTTGGCTTCGGGTTACAGAAAGGAGCAGATGTAATATGTGAAAAGCCATTGGTGCTAAACCCTTCGGATATTGATGCACTTTTAGATATTGAAAAAGAAACGGGACATAAAGTGTACAATATTTTACAACTTCGGCTGCACGACGCCATTGTATCTCTAAAGAAAAAAGTGGAAGAAGGCCCCAAAGACAAAATATATGACATTGACTTGGTATATATTACATCACGTGGGAATTGGTATTACGTAAGCTGGAAAGGGGACGAACAAAAAAGCGGAGGCGTTGCCACCAACATTGGCGTCCACTTTTACGACATGCTCTCCTGGATATTTGGAAGCGTGAAGCAAAATATAGTACACGTCAGCAGCCACGACCGCGTAGCGGGATATCTTGAGCTGGAACGGGCGCGGGTACGCTACTTTTTAAGCATCAACTACGACGCCATTCCCGCAGAAATCAGAGCTGCAGGTAAACGTACCTACAGGTCTATTACCATGGAACAAACAGAGCTTGAGTTTAGCGACGGTTTTACCGATTTACACACCCAAAGCTATCGCCATATTCTAAGCGGAGGTGGTTTTGGCTTAGAAGAAGCGCGGAGCACGATTCAAATGGTACACGATATCAGGCACGCGACACCTATAGGGCTTAAAGGCAATTGGCATCCGCTTGCAGCCCTGCCTCTTTAGATGACTTTGTCCACTTAATCAATCCATATACAGAGTTGATCAGGTAGACGCTCCACATCATCACCATGAGCATGGTGTGCGGTTCTTGCCGGTAAACAGCCATAGACCACAGAGCAATGGTTAACAAGTTGACGCATATCCAGAGCGCCCACTGTTCGGCATAAGCGCGCACCATCAAAACCATAGCCACTATCGAAAGGATGGTTGAGATAGCATCCAAATAGGGGTTTTGACCTTGCAGATAGTCAAGAAAATATCCGTAAACAAAGGTAAGGATGAGCGTCCCCAAGCCGATGTAAAGACGCATGATGGGGGTAAGACGCCTTGTTTGTACCTGTGTAGCGCTTCCGGCTTGCAAACGTCGTCTCCACGACATAAAACCTATAAATTGCATCGGAACGTAGTAAAGACCATTGAGCATGACCTCTCCCCAATACCTTGATTGCCAAGAGATGTAGACATACAAACATACCTGAATCAACCCAAAGAGATAGTTGGCAATGTGTCCTTTGGCCACAAGTACCACGCAAAGAACGCCCGATATGGAGGCAATCATGGGGATCCATGCAATGCTGCCGGTTAATAAAGCGTACAATAGATTGAGACCTATAATGAACAGAATCAGAAACCATTCAAACGGATTAAATGAGAGAGAAGGTTTTGTTGAGGTCATTGAATTGCCATATCAAAAAGCATTTGAAAAACGGGAGTTCCATCGGCTTTAACAATGGAACGAACACCGGCGCTAATCAAACTTCCGATTCTAAAAACGTGAAACTGGAGAAGCAGGTCGGCGCCCACGGCGTAGAGTTTTTCTGTTCCGTGGTGGTTTTTATTTTGCGCCAAGTCGGCAAAGGGATTAACCTGAAGCCTTTTCAAGTAGAGTGCGCGCCCCAAGCTCTTGTCGCCCAACCAGACAGGGACGGCGTAATCAATAGAACACCCTACATACTCCTGCGATTCCTGAGAGTTGTAGCCACGTGGCCAGGGCGCCATGTTGGAGAGGTAATACAACTTTCCTTCGTTCCATTGTCTTTGAGTGTTGATCCTTAAGCGAATGCCTTGCCCTTCAAAGAGTCCGGGAATATAACCATAAGCCATTGCATAGAGTTCTTTTCCATACGCTTGCCTCATCCAGGGCACAGAAGCAAATTGGGTAGAAAAGCCAAATCCCCAACGGGGAAAGATGTTGCG
>WQYK01000195.1 GCA_009781275.1 Bacteroidales bacterium
GCGGCTTCACGGGCTTGGAAGTAGACGTCGGGATTTTGGGCGGTACCGCGTACCACCGGTTTGTTGGGGTTTAATGAACGCTGACGAAAAGCGGCCAACGCTTTTTCGCTAATCATCCCTTTAAGGGCGTCGGGGTCGATGGCCTCGATTTTTTGCACTTCGTGCGAAGTACGGAAGCCGTCAAAGAAGTGCAGGAAAGGAACGCGCGACTTAATTGAGGCCAAGTGGGCTACTGCGCCCATGTCCATTACCTCCTGTACGCCGCCTGATGCCAAGAGGGCAAAGCCGGTTTGACGGGTAGACATGACGTCGGAGTGGTCTCCAAAAATCGAAAGCGCCTGCGCTGCCAATGAGCGGGCAGAAACGTGAAACACAGCCGGGAGTAACTCTCCGGAAATTTTAAACATGTTAGGAATCATGAGCAGAAGCCCTTGAGAAGCGGTAAAGGTGGTGGTGAGCGCTCCGGCCTGCAAAGAGCCGTGTACGGTACCGGCGGCTCCGCCTTCACTTTGCATCTCAATAACCCTTACGGTCTCTCCAAAGAGGTTCTTTTTGCCATAAGCAGCCCACTCGTCCACGTACTCTGCCATGGTTGACGATGGGGTGATGGGATAGATGGCAGCGATTTCGCTAAACATGTAAGCGACATGTGCGGCGGCATAATTTCCGTCGCAAGTAATAAATTGTTTTTCTTTAACCATTACTTAAATATTTGATTATGAGTTTATAATATTTTATTTTGAAAGTGCAAAGATAGATAAATTTCCGATACAACCGCCTGCATTTGGGGATACGCTTTTTCCATGCTTTGAAGCAGGGCGTATTGCGCATGAGTGCGCACCAAGTTGTGCTCGGGATGGCGGATTTTATAGTAACGGTTTCCGTCTATATAGTCCATGAGAAAACGGAGCGTTTGCTCATAAGTGATGTATTTGGCGGCAAAGGGGAGCCACTCCACTTCCGTCTGTGTCAAAAAGCGATGGGCATACGAGAGATAGCCTTGAGTATATGCCTCAAAGAATGGGAGGTTGACAGCAATCTTGTTGGTTTGGGGTTCGTCTTCTGTTGCGGTATTGGTATAAGAGCGAATGGCGTCTCCGTAATCGTAGAGTACGGAACTTTTCATCAGGGTGTCCAAATCGATGACGCATAGCACCTCTCCGTTTTTGTCAAAGAGGATGTTGGAAATCTTGGTGTCGTTATGGCTCACCCTTGAGGGGATAGTCTGGTTCTCTATCAATACTTTAAAAGCGAGCATCTCTTCCTTTCTCTGCTCAATCCAGTCAATTTCCCGCGCCAACGCTGAGACTTTTCCGGCACGGTTCTCCGCCAATGCAGCCTCCCATTGCCCAAAACGGTAGCGGATATCGTGAAATCCGGGAAGCACTTCGGCCAAATCATCGGTAAAATCGGCCACCTGCTCCTGAAACAGTCCGATGCCCGCTCCTCCCGACCATGCCAATTGCGGCGATGAGGCAACGTCGTAACAGATTGTATCGGGAATATAATACATGCATACCCAGTACGACTGTTTGTTGTCTAAAAAGTAGAATTTTCCGTCCCAAGTGGGGTAGAGACGAATCGTGCTCCGCTCAGGGTCTAAGCCTTGTGCCGCTGCTTTTTTTCTGATGTGTTGGGTTACGTTACAAATATTATCCACCATGCCGGGGATGTTTTTAAAGATGTAACCGTTTTTCCGTTGCAGCACATATTTGACCTCACTTTCTGTATCAACAAGATACGTGTCGTTGATAAAGCCCTCCCCCAAGGGAGTGACGTTTGTTGGAGGCTCCGGCAACGCAAATTGCCGGACTATGGAGTGTGTCTCTTCCATGCAGATAAAATAACGGTTCAAAGATAGAAAGAATTTATCTATTTTTGTAAAATAAAAATTACTTTTAAGCTATAAATGTGAAATATCTGATTATGAATTCAAACCGCTTTTTTTTGACAGCTGTTTTTGTAACAATGCTGATTTCGGCTTTGGCGCAGGACGCCAAGACCATCTCCTCCAAACTCGAAGAGGCCACCGTTTTTTTTAGGGGCGCAGAACTCACGCACACCGCCGTCGCCACACTGACTAAGGGGGATAATGAACTTTTGATAGAGGGACTTAGCCCCAACATAGATGTAAACAGTTTAAAGATAAAGACCACCAACAGCGTCGTGGTCTCTGCCTTTGAGTTTTCGATTGACTACTTATCGTCTGCAAAAGCGAGCGCCCCCGCCATCAAAAGAATAGAGGATTCGATTCGTGTATATCAGGCCGATTTGGACAAGGTAAATATCGACATTAAAATCAACACAAACATGATTGCCCAATTGCAGGCGGGGATTACCAAAAACGTATCGGGCTCAGAAAAGGGATTGGGTATTGACGAACTGATGAAGGCGATGGACTACTATAAATCCAAATCCGAAGCGATGGAGATGAATCAGGTGGCATTCCAACATAAAAAACGCCAATTGGAGGCGTCCATCCAAAGACTGCGTGCGCAGCTCAATCAGGAGTCGGTCAAGGGCAACAAAACTTCGGGCGTCATCAAGTTAACCCTAACGGCGCTGTCGGCCGTCCAAACCAAACTGACCATCACCTACTACACCCCCACCGCCTCATGGTCGCCCTACTACGACATCAACATTGCATCTACCGATAAGCCCGTAGTGATTGTAAGCAAATCCAAAGTTCGCCAGACCACAGGACTTGACTGGGAAAGGGTTAAGCTCCGCCTCTCCACCGCCACCCCCAGCAACGGCAAAGTAGCCCCGCTCTTCTCAACTTGGTTTTTGGAACCAATACGCCCCGTTGTGACGCCTATGGCAGCCGCAAGGAGCAAGATGATGGTACAAAACTCCTATTCATACGATATGGAGATGGTGGCGGCCCCGGCAGTGGCTGAGTTGAGGGTGGCAGAGTTGAGGGTGGCAGAGGACGTTGTACAGCTTACGATGGATGACTATGTCAGCCAATCCGAACAGGCGACCAACATCGTCTACTCCATAGACCTGCTCTACACCATCCCGGGCAACGGCAAGGAACAAAGCATTGAACTGCAAAGAAAAGAAGCAACTGCAGAGTACAAATACTACTGCGCCCCCAAGATAGACACCGAAACCTATCTCTTAGCCGAGCTTTTGGACTGGGAGAAATTGGAACTGTTAAGCGGTCGTGCCAACCTGACTTACGACGACACCTACGTAGGTGATACCTACATTGACGCCTCCTCCACTCAAGCCAAACTGGGCCTGACTTTAGGCACCGACAAACGGGTTACGGTAAAACGGGAAAAGTTGCAGGACTACAGCAGCACACGATTCTTAGGGAGTGACGTTCAAC
>WQYK01000196.1 GCA_009781275.1 Bacteroidales bacterium
CTTATGTGGATAGAGAGGTTATCTATGATGAGGAGCGTTACACCATTATTGGGGTCGTCAAAGACTTCTGTTATGACGAACCCGGATTTAAAGTGATGCCGTTAATGTTTAGCTATATCCCTGAGCCGCGCCTTTTTTATATACGTTTTAACAGCAACGTAAGCAGGTCGGCGGCCGCAGAAACGGACACAGAAGCCTTCAGGAAATTCGACTCCGAATTTGTACTCAATCCGCTTTGGAGCGAAGATATCTATAACCAAAAGTTTGAAGCGATTCAAATCCGCTCTAAAATCATTCTTTTGAGTTCGCTGCTCTCTATTCTTGTTGCTATGTTGGGATTGATTGCCATTCAAACATTTGTCACTGTTCGCAGGACAAAAGAGATAGGTGTGCGCCGCGTGAACGGGGCTACCAAAGCGTCCATTATGGGAATACTCATGTATGGTCTTGCCAAATGGATTGTGGCGGCGGGTGTAGTGGCCATGCCCATTGCATGGTGGTTATCGTCAAACTGGCTCAACAACTACGCCGACAGAGCTTCTCTAAGCTGGTGGCTCTTTGTTGTTCCCATGATGGTACAGTGCCTTATTGCCGCATTGGTCATATTTGGCGTCAGCCATAAAGTGTTGTCGGAGAATCCCGTAAAATATTTAAAATCAGAATAAAAACAAAAATAAAAAATCAATATAAACAATTTAAAACCAACAATCATGATTCAAATCAACAACCTATCCAAAGTGTTTCGTACAGAAGAAGTAGAAACCACCGCATTAAACAGCATCTCATTAGAGATCAAACAAGGCGAATTTACCGCCATCATGGGCCCGTCGGGTTGCGGAAAATCGACCCTGCTCAACATCTTGGGCTTGCTCGACAACCCCACATCGGGCAGTTATCTGCTTGACGACAAGGAGGTAGGCTCTTTAAAGGAGAGGGTGTGGCATTAATATGATGTTATATTGATATATTTATTATCTTTGCGTCAAAAACATAAAACATGGAAGCCGAGATAATAAAAACCGATTCAAAGAATATCACGATTCAGGTAAGGATACCGATAAGTGAGGAGATGTTGACAACAGAAGAAGCCATCCAGTTAGGAGTCAACCAAGCAGGGAGATTAGCTACCCAATATGCTTTATCCCGATTTGATACGGATGGAAGTCCAATAAAAGTAGGGCAGAAGAAATATACAAGTAAGGGATTACAGTCAAAAACCTATCAGTGTCCCTTTGGCGAATTCGAATTGTGTCGTCATGTATATCAGAGTAATGAAGGAGGGAGTACCTATTGTCCGCTGGATAACGATGCGCGTATACTTGTCTTTTCTACGCCGAAATTTGCCAAAATGGTAAGTCACAAATATGCACAGACAGGTTCGGTGCTTGTTCAGCGGGATTTGAGAGAGAATCACGGACGTGTTATTTCGCGTACCTACATACAAGATATAAGTCGAGCCGTTGGGACTGTGGCAACGACTAAGCCATGGAAGTATACTACCGGTGTTGAGACGTCGGATGTTTCCAGTATAAGTATCAGTTTGGATGGTACATGCATGCTGATGCGTGAAGATGGTTGGCGTCAAGCCATGGTGGGCAGCATCAGTCTCTACGATGAGGAAGGGGAGCGAATACACACTACCTACCTTGCCCAAGCGCCTGAATATGGCAAAGAGACGTTCTATCGGGATTTTACGAAAGAGATAGAGACGATAAAGAGCGTGTACGTTGGGAAAACATGTGTTGGGGTGGCGGACGGGGCATTGGATAACTGGAAATTTTTACAATCCTTTGTGGATATGGAGGTCTTAGACTTTTTTCATGCTGCTGAATATTTGGCAAAAGTATCCAATGCAGCATTTAAGCGAAAATTTGAGGGGAAAGAGTGGTTAAAACACTCCTGTCATACTCTGAAGCATGAAGCAGATGGCGCTAAAATGTTGTTGAAAGAGATGAAAAGTTTGATAAAGAAGAAAATAAGTAAAGAGAAGAAAGAGGAAATAAACAAGTCAATTACCTATTTTACCAATCATTTGGAACAAATGAATTATCCCACCTGTTTATCGCAAAAATTGCCGATAGGTTCAGGAGTGATAGAGGCAGCCTGCAAGGTGATTATCAAGCAGAGGATGTGCAATTCAGGAATGAGATGGACTGATGATGGTGCTAAAAATATATTGGTATTGAAATGTTTTAATGAGACAGACGGTAGATGGACACAATTTTGGGACAAAATAACAAAAATGGGTTATTAACATTAAATAAACATCACACCCGCAGACGGAGTATTTTATTGGAATCACTTTGTGGCTGCTGACAGCCGCATTGATAACCTCGCTGTTTTCCAAAAAGATTTGCAGCAGCTTATCGACTACAGACCTGTTTGCCGCCCTGTTTTTCGTTTATCTCACCATCAATCACCTCTTTCTCTCTCCGATAAATGCTTGGGGAAGATATCTGATTTTGCTGCTGCTTGCCATGAACTTTCTCTCCTTGAGGGTGATTCTTCCTGCATACAGGCATATCGGAAAATTGGCACTTTTTATATTCTTTCTGTGTGGATTGCGTGAGGCTCACATTGGCATCCTCCAGTTGCTTGGAATGAGTGCATCTTATCATCCCCGTTTTGCCATGACGGGGACATTTTTCAACCCCGGTCCATACGGCGGTTATCTTTCCGTTGCAATGTCCGTTGCTCTGTATTATATTGTTCATTATTACTATTATTTTATGCGCTGCATGAGGCGGATATTGAGTCGACAAATGTGGATAATCCTAAGACCCGTTATCTGGTTGTATCCCCTTAGCGTGGCTACGTTTGCCCTCTCGTTCATCATCTTTTTCGGGATAATGAGCCGAGGGGCGATGGTCGCCTTGGGCATCAGTGCAGCGCTTATCTTTTGGCACAAGAAGTCGTTCCGTGTTAAGGTAGTAAAGATGGTCAAAACCCATCGTAAAAAAGCGACGCTTTGCGCCCTGTTACTGCTGATCATGGCGGGTGGAACAGGTACGGCGCTCTATTCCGTCAAGAAAGGCTCCGCCGATAGCCGCCTGCTTATGTGGCGGATATCGTGCAACATGATTGTCGGGCGCCCGCTGAACGGCTATGGTTACGGAACATATTTGGGCGAATATGCCCAAGCGCAAGCCGCGTATTTTAGAAAACACCCCGACTCTGCGGCCATAGAGGCGGCGGGCGCACCTGAATTCGGATTTAACGGATATCTTCAAATTGGCGCCGAGACGGGGGTAACAGGCCTTTTACTGTTCCTGCTTGCGATTGTTTCCGCGCTGATTCGGCTTGTTAAAAAGCGAGACCCCTTAGC
>WQYK01000197.1 GCA_009781275.1 Bacteroidales bacterium
GGGAGTGGTGCAGCGACTTGTATTCCCTTTATACGACAGGTGCCAAGACTGACCCTCATGTGATCACGTCAACATACTCTTCCCGCGTGGATCGCGGCGGCAGCTGGGACGACGATGCGACCTCCGCGCTAGTGTCTAGCCGTTCCGGCGACAATCCCGACAATCGCCGCAGTTACCGCGGCTTCCGCTTGGCTCTATAGTTCAAAATCAAGCCGGCGTTTTGCCAATAATGAAAAAACTCTATCTTTGCGTTTAATTTTAAACTGTTTATAGTTATGGCAACCATTTCAATCTTTTATGGAATCATCATCTCAATGATGTACATGGATAATAAACAACATTCTGCACCTCATGTTCATGCTGATTATCAGGGACACAGTGTAGTTCTTTCGATTCCTGATGGAGATATTCTAGCAGGAGACTTTCCACCTAAAAAATTAAAACTTGTACGTGCATGGATTGAAATTCATTATGAAGACTTGTTGGCAAACTGGCAATTGGCCGTTAACGGCAAAACTATCTTTACGATTGAACCTTTAAGATAAATCATATGAATCCGAAAGTAATAAAAGTTCAAACTGAACGGGGTTATATGCTCAATCTTTGGTTTGCAAATGGTGAACAACGTCGTTTTGATATGACACCATACCTTGACTTTGAGGTATTTCAAGCGCTAAAAGACCAAAATGTATTTAAGACTGCAGCCACATTTTTGGGTAGTGTGACTTGGTCTAACAATTCTGATTTAAGTTACGATACCCTTTACTTGGGAGGAATTCCATACTGAGCAGCATCGAAAAAATGATGAGTTCACCGAGCGGACTAAAAGCAAGAAAGAACAGGAAGAATGAGCAGGCTTCGCACTCGCTATTTCCGCCACCCGTACACTGACTCCGCAAGAAAAATCGCTTAAAACACCCCGATTGTGTCTTTTTGTGTCACATGATTCCCGGCACGAGGATGTTTTTGTCATTAAATTATCAAAAAAAAGCAAAAAATGGCTGGCGTCAGGATATTGACAGCCATACCTTTGCGGCCGAATTCATTTAAAATCATTTAAACATGAGAACCAAAATTTTTACGACCGCTGCCATCGCTCTTGCCTTGGGCTTTGCAAGTTGCAGTCAAGAACAAGGCATCAACAACAACAATGCAGATAACGGAAAGGCCACCTCAATGAAGGTCTCCATCAGTTTTCCGCGCGCTACACAAACCCGCGCTACATACGATAGTAACGCTACAGACAATGAGGCCAAAATCAGTTGGGTCGATGTATTTATCTACACAGCCAACGGAAACTTCTCCTCGCGCTCACACCTCACTTCAAGTGACTTTACCCAAACAAACCCTACCTCAAACTCCGATGTCTATGAATCATCAGCCAAGATCAAAACCACCACCGGAACCAAAAACGTGTTTGTAGCCATCAACCTGCCACCCCACATCGCCATCGCTCTTGAAAACCAGCCAATGGGTTCGCTCTATACCGCCGCAAGCACCATGACAAGTACCGAATTGGCCGGCGCCAACTTTGTCATGTTTAGCACAGAGGCCGCTACCCCTACCTTTAAAGAAGACGAGAACGACCCGGCCAACAAAGTGGCGGTTAAATGCCAGCGCCTTGTGGCAAAAGTAACTGTAGAGACAGACGCCTCGCTTGTTGTGTCCGGCGTGCCGGGCCAATTAGGCGACCTCAAATTTGCCATCAACAACTTTAACACCAAACTCTTTCTGATGCAGGGCGCTGCCGACGAACACAAAGACCCCAACTGGACTTTGAGCAGTTACCAACCAAGCGACTTTGAAGTCGCCGTAGATTCGGACTACGCCCCTGTTTTGAGCCGCGTATCCATCCCCAATCCCACGATTGCAAACTACACGCCGCGCTACGCCGCTGAAAACACCTCAGAACAAAAACTCAAAAAAGAGATCACCCGCGTCACCATTCGCGCCACCTTTATCCCTCAAGAAGTTATTGAGTTTACATCAGGAGCCTTTACCGTAAACAACAACCACGGCATCAATACTCCCCAAACGTTCTATGCCGTCACTCCGTCCATAGAAGAGGGCGCCTCCTACTTCTTTGACGAAGCCGCCGCCAATGCATACTTAGCCCAAAAAGGTGGTGTCAAACTCACCTACCTCAACGGCAATTGCTACTGGGACATCTTCCTAAACAAAAATCCCCATAAAGCGGTAAATCGCTGGGATGTCCTGCGTAACGACTTCTACAAATGTAACATCACACGCATCGTTGCCCCCGGCCGTCCCACACCGGAACTCCCCGACCCGGACGTAACCCCCGATGTGGACACACAGATCACCATCGACATCGAAATCCTCTTCTGGAACACGCCGATTCTATCTGATTACGAGATTTGATAGACTGATTAAAAACACCAGGCCGGAAGGGTTTGGCCGCCCTTCCGGCTACAAAAAACAGAAAAAATGATACACAAAAAAATACACTCTTTTTGCTTGATCGCAATGGCATCCATAATCGCGCTCTTCTCCTCTTGTACCAAAGAGGATATGTCGGCATGCCCGAGCCAAATAAGGGTCTACTTTACATTTGCCCCCAACACCATCAACACCGCCGACATCAATCGCATGCACCTCTATGTATTCTCCGACAACGGAACCTTTTGGGGAGAATATATCGACGAGCGCATCTCCAACTTTAGCCCCGACTACTACATCGACTGCTCCGATCTACCCCCCGGTACATACCGCTTTATTGCCTGGGCCGGAGAAGAAAAGCAGCACTACGCAACCGCCCCCATATCGTTTGTAAAAGGCCAAACTACCCACGACGAAGCATTGTTAGAATTAAAGCACACAGGCGATGTCGTCTCTACCCCCCTTTCCCACATCTTCCATGCCCAACTTTTAGACGCAACCGTCAAGGTACAGAGGGTGCAACGCTTTGAGATGCCCTTGACACAACTTTCCAACACCATCCACCTGCGCACCGTCGGACTGCCCGCAGATGAAAATCTCTACACCTTTTCGATCGAAGACAACAGCTGCGCCTACAAATTTGACCGCACCCGCACATTGAGCCCCCTGTGCAACCGTTTTGCCTATACCGCTCCCTGTACAAAAGACAAAAATAACCAACTAAACGCCACACTCAACATACTCGAACTATCGGCAGAGCGCCGTACCCCCTATTTGCAAGTAATAAATAGAACCACCGGAACAACACTCTACCCTGTCGGCGCACAGTCGGGCGATTTAATCGGATTGATTTTAAGCGCCTACCCACAAAATAATTTTGAAACCACCCA
>WQYK01000198.1 GCA_009781275.1 Bacteroidales bacterium
AAGACTTCGATCGCCTTGTCGGCAGATATTTTATAATCGTGAGGATGTATTCCTCCAATAGAAAATGTTTTACTCATAAAGATTTAGCTGTTTTGCAGGTTGATTATTGGGTTCGGCTGCAACGGCAGTCGCTTTCTTGGGAGGAAAGTTTACCTCTACAATGGCGCCGGTCACACATTCGCTTGTACACTTCCGACACAATTTGCATTTGTTAAAATCGATATAGGCCAGGAAGTTTTGCATTGAAATCGCCTCAAAAGTACATACTTTAACGCACTTCCCGCATCCAATACAGGCAGCCCCGCACGCCTTGCGCGCCACTGCGCCTTTATCTTTGTTTTGGCATCCGATGTAGATTCGACGTCCTTTGGGTCCCAAATTCCTGAGTTCAAACAACCTCTTGGGACAACTCTTTACACACGCGCCGCAGCCCGTACACTTGGCCTCGTCCACAACAGGTAATCCTGTTTGCGAATCGAGTTGCAGCGCGCCAAAGCTACACACCCTGACGCAATCGGCCAGCATGAGACAGCCATAACTGCAAGCGGTATTCCCGTCATAAAGCTTGGCAGCCACCAAACAGGAGGCCAAACCGTCGTAGCAGTTGATTTGTTCCCGTTTGTCGCAAGAGCCTCCGCAACGCAAAACGGCCGTCATGGGCGCCTTTTCTGCCGCAGCTTTGCCTAAAATCTGCGCCACAGAGCACATCAGGGCGTTACCGCCCACCGGACAAAAGAGGTCGTCCAACGATTCGGCTGCTACGCAACGCTCGGCAAAGGCACGACAACCGGGCAGGCTGCAACCGCCACAATTGGCGCCCGGCAAGACCGCGCCCACTTCATCGATTCGAGGATCTTCAAAAACTTTAAATTTTTGTGCCACAAAATAGAGCACAGCCGCCAAGATTGCGCCCAAAACACTGAGCATAATGACGGTAAACAGAAATGTAGAAGTCATACAGGTAAAGCAGAATAAGAATTTTGCGCCGCAAAGGTAGCGTTTATTTTGAATAGTAAAAGAAGAAAATAAATTTGGTTTTCTTTCCTTTTTTTTTCTTATTTTTATATGCTTTAAAAACCAACATCATGATACGTAAATCGCTAATTATTTTACCCTTAGTTGGACTGCTGCTTTCTGGCTGCGCCGACTTTGATTGCTGTATCCCCGGGGTCATTCGTGCCAGCGACACTGCCGTTAAACTTGGCGGAGCGGTGAACGACTTCACCGTGATCCGAATCGATTGCCCACTGGACTGGCAGTTGCAATCTACACCCGCGCTTCCCGCTTGGTTGGAAGTAACTCCCGATAGCAAAACCGCCGACCCCACCGATGTGACCCTTACCGCCAAATTGGCAAATACCCTTGCCCCCCGTAGCCACGACCTTCTGTTTGTAGCTTCCAACGGCGACAGGATAAAGGTCACCGTAACGCAATATCCCCCCTACAACATTACGATCACTAACGACGGCAAAGGCACGGCAAGCGCAAACCGCACTACCGCCTCAGCGGACGCAATCATTTCCCTTAACGCTACGCCCAATGCCTATTACGAATCTGTGAGGTGGAAAGTCGTCTCTCCCGCAGGTCTGACCCTCTCCGGTGTTACCGACAACCCCGCCACCTTTACCATGCCCGCCCAAGATGTGGTGATTCAGGCAACTTTTGAGATTGCAATGGTATTTGTAGCTGGCGGAGCCTTTACCATGGGCGCTCCGGTTACCGATACAGACGCCACCCCCTCTGAAAGACCGACACACCTTGTCACATTAGATGACTTTTATATTGGAAAATACGAGGTCACACAGGCGCAGTGGATGGCAATCATGAACCACCTCCCCAATCCGTCACGTTTTTCCGGGAACGATTTTCCCATTGAACAAGTTACTTGGGACGACATTGTAGGCACCTCAGGTGCATCTGAGGTCATCCATGGAACCACCTATTACGAAGACGGTTTTATATACAAGTTAAATCAAGCGACCGGCAAAAAGTACCGATTGCCAACCGAGTCCGAATGGGAGTATGCCGCCCGCGGAGGCCAAAACAGTTTAGGTTATTTGTACAGCGGGAGCAATAATCTTGGCGATGTTGCGTGGTATTTGGGAAACGGCTTAAGCACAACCCATCCAGTAGGCATGAAAGATGCCAATGAATTGGGCATATTTGACATGAGCGGCAATGTGTATGAATGGTGCAGCGACTTGTATGGAGATTATGACCCTTCACCAAAAGTAAATCCAAAGGGAGCTGCAATCAGCCTTTACCGCGTGTTTCGTGGCGGCAGTTGGAGAAACAATCCTGTCAACCTGCGGGTGACGTACCGAAACGCAGGCTACCCCTATAACGTTGGTGACAATATCGGTTTTCGTTTGGCCTGTAGTTTGGAGTAGGGCTCTGAAAAATTTGGATTGTGAAGTCTGAAATAGATAGTCGCAGACAGGAAATGTGAATCAATTCTAAATCGATAACAAAAACAAGGGCCGGCTTAACTTCAAAAGCAAAATCAAAGACACATCATTTGAGGTTGTTCCCAGCCTCGTAGATTTATTAAGCCGTAAGGGTTTTATCTGTTCATAATAGCGAGTAACCACTAGTCAAGTCGAATAACCACACTCCCCCGTCTGCATAAAAAGTAGATTAGGCTACTATTTGAGCCAAGTTCTACTTACCCATTTTATTCAATATTTCAAAGATGCTTGTCAAAGAGTTAGGAATAACTATTTTAAGTTTTGATAGTTCTGTTCTTTTTCTCTCTTTGTAAGCTTGGAAATCAATGTGCAGTTTCTTGATTGTATTATTGTATACTCCTGTATCAGAAGAAAATTTGTTGTTTTCTCTTTGATTGATTTCATCCACCTCCTGTTGTATCTTAAACTTAATGGCATTTAGGGCAGCTTGAGCGCTGCGGTGCTCATTCTGTAGGCTAAAAAACAAATCCTCAACTATTTTTGCTTCTACACTTGGGGTGTATTCATAAATCATGGCATTTTGTCCCAATCCTTCTATGGTGGTAGGATGCAATATTTTTTGCTGCAACTCTACTCTTGCCTTTGAGAAACTGCCATCAGGATGAATAAATTTACCTATCACAGCACATTTAGTTTCCAACCCATAATACTCTTCTCTCTCTTTAATGGAAAGGGTAGCAAGAACATCATCAAATACAACAAAACCATAGCCTTCCCTATCCGGATATTCCGGACAATCTTTATGTTCTTCTTTAATATACTGATCAAATTCCATTTCTGTTACCTCTTCCATTTCTGCCTCTTTGGCTTTGATGGC
>WQYK01000199.1 GCA_009781275.1 Bacteroidales bacterium
ACCATTGTGATGGTGACCCACAGCGAAAACGACGCCCGCTACGCCAGCCGAATCGTGCGCATGCTTGATGGACAGATGTTGATGGAAAATATTTTGTAGAAACTGTTGTTATGTTCTACCACCTCAACCAATCACTCCGCAACTTGCGTCGCAACGGCTTCTACTCCGCAGTAAACATCATTGGACTATCGGTTAGCCTCACCGCCGTCATTTTTATCTTTTGGTGGGTGGGGGACGAATTGAGCGTTGACCGTTATCACAAACAGGCTGCCGATACCTACGTAGTGTTTGAACATGAAACATATTACGGTACAAGCAGCTATTCTGAATACATGCCGTTAGCGTTGTCGGATGTGGCAAAAAATGAGATACCTGAGGTAAAAGAGGCTTGTTCAGTTGGAAAGGATTGGCAAACTCTTTTTTTGGAATACAAAGGTGAAAAGTACTTTAAGAACACGATTCTGCTTGCAGATACCTCCCTGTTCCGGATTTTTGACTATACGTTTCTGGAAGGGAATCCGCAACGCGCCTTTTTGGACAACTCCTCCATTGTGCTCTCCCAAAAATTAGCCAAAAAGATGTTTGGAGATGAGCCTGCTTATGGGAAAATGGTGATAAGCGTAGAGGGTGCAAAATCCAATATCCGAAACGTTTCGGCAGTGGTATCGATACCTCCAAAACAGAGCTTCATCGATTTTGATGCGCTCTTGCCCGTTGCAGCGCGGCCAAACCGGATTAGGTGGGATGCTTGGAGTTCTCACTGCTTCCTCCTGTTGCATCCCAATGCGGACATAACCCAGGTAGGTCAAAAATTAACGAAAGCTCATAGAAGTAATGCCGGTTGGTCAGATGATGAGGAGCCTCTTTGGGAACCTCATGTTCTTTTTCCCCTGACCAAATACCACCTCTACAATATGGATGGCAGCGGTGGACGAATTGTTGCCGTTCGTCTCTTTATCCTGACAGGTTTGATATTGCTGTTGATGGCTTGTGTCAATTATGTCAACTTAGTAACCGCAAGGGCGATAAAGCGGCGTGGAGAGATGGCCATCCGTAAAGCGATTGGGGCGATAAAATGGAGACTGTTCAAACAATTGATGTCCGAAGCCCTCCTGCTCTTTGGGATTGCATCATGTACAGCCATTCTGTTGGTCAACCTATGCCTGCCCCTCTATGTGATGATAACCGGCTCCTCGTTGTCTCCAAGTTTATCAGACCCTTATCTGTGGTTACTGTTACTGTTGGCATTCATAGCCATGAGCCTGTTGGCAGGGCTTTACCCTGCGTTGATGATTTCCTCTTTTAAGCCGATGGGCGTGTTTCAGGCGTTGCCCTCAAAGCAAACCGGACATTTGTCACTTCGCAGTCTGTTGGTTATATTTCAATTCGCCTGTTCTGCCGCTTTTATTTTAGCCATGTTGGTTCTGTGGATACAATTCAGGTATATGCAACATAAAGACTTGGGATACCGTACAGGCGATATTTTTACGATTGACTTTGACAACAATCAGCATATTGGCAATCATATAGACAGCTTTCTCTCCGACCTGAATCGAGAATCAACTATTGCCGGAGCAACCGTTTCGTCTCAGCACATTATGGATGTGGGAAATTGTACAGACGGTTTTGAATGGGAGGGAATGGCGCCCGGCAGCGTTGCAACTACTTTCTATATGGAGGTAAATAGCGATTTCCCTAAAGTGATGGGGCTTGAGTTTGTGGCAGGCAGCGGCTTTACCGGAACGCCTGCCGACTCCTCCCGCATATTACTCAATGAGACGGCTGTAAAACGGATGAACATTCAAGACCCCTTGGGAAAACGATTTGTGTTCTGGGGACGTGAGTATAGAATTGCAGGTATAGTCAAAGACTTCCATTTTAAACACCTAAAGGAGTCCATTGAGCCATGTGCGCTCTTCATCTCCAAAAACATTTGGACTCTCTACGTAAAAGCCAAGACCGGACAACGCGACGACGCTTTAGCCGCTGTGGAAAAGGTGTGGCGACAATACGACAAAGAAGCCCCCTTTGACTTCCGATTTATGGAAGACACCTTTGCATACACGCATCGTGAAGATAAACAGATGACCACGCTCTTTAACCTCTTTGCTTTTCTTGCCGCGCTCATCTCCTGCCTCGGCCTCTTTGGCCTTGTCACCTTTACCATCGAAACCCGAACCAAAGAGATTGGGATTCGTAAAGTGCTGGGTGCAACCATAAGCAATATGATGACGATGTTAACCAAAGAATTTTTGATTTTGGCGGGCATCGGAATGGCGATTGCTTTTCCAATTGCTTACTACCTGTTGAATAGACTATTGCAAGATTACGCCTACCGCATCTCTATCAGCTGGTGGATGTTTGCCTTAGCAGGAGCCATCACCCTATCACTAACCCTCTTCACCGTAAGCTGGCAAGCCATCAAAGCGGCGACAGCCAATCCGGTAAAATCAATTAAAACGGAATAGATATGTACCATCTAAAAATCTTTTTACGCAACCTGCGCCGAGACGGAATCTACTCCTTTATCAACATCGGTGGTTTGGCCATTGGCATGGCCGCCGCCGCCATCATCATGTTGTGGGTCTACCAGCAGTGGAGCTACGACCGTTTTCATGCCAAAAGCAAACACCTCCACAAGGTGTGGTGTTACGATGAGACCAACGGAAATTTTGCGAATGTGTCCTATTCAATCGGGCCGAGCCTGATCAATGAGTATGCAGGCTTTGCCAACATGTCCCGTTACTCCGAAAACGAGATTCCGTTTAAACTTCTCCAAGAAGATGCGGGAAGCAGCAACACGGTTGTTGTGGCAGCAGTCGATACAAGTTTCCTGAACATGTTTAGTTTCCCTTTATTGCGTGGTGATGCCTCTACGGCATTACACGAACCCAATTCGATTGTCCTTACCCAAAGCACTGCTCAGCGCCTGTTTGGCGATAAAGACCCGATGGATGAATCGCTATTGGTATTTGGCGTCTTGAACTTTAAGGTGACGGGTATCTTGGCCGACCTGCCCAACAATACCGGTTTCAGGTTCGAAGTTCTGATTTCATACGCACAGGGCGGCGCCGACGAATCGTGGTTTTATCCATCCGGCAATGACAGCTTTGGCAATCGCACCTTTGTTGAATTGTTGCCTGGCGTCGACGTAAAGGCAGTGAACGCTTCTATCCGCGACATTGTGGCCAAACATACCGACAATCGCGTCACCACCGAAACGTACCTGCAACCCTTATCCAAATGGCACCTTTACAACAGGGTAGAAAAGGGGGTATC
>WQYK01000200.1 GCA_009781275.1 Bacteroidales bacterium
ATGAAAAAAATCACCCTATTTTTGGCTGCTGCATTTTGCTCATTCTCTGCGTTTGGGCAAGTGGAATACCAGAAACTATCTTTAAAGGAGGCCATTGAGAAATCAAAGGCTACCAATAAGTTAGTAATGGTAATGGCCTCGGCTACATGGTGAGGGCCATGTCAGCATTTAGAGGCGAACGTGTTTCCCTCAGAAGAAGCAGGAGATTACTTTAACAACAACGTAATCCTGCTCAAGTACAATCTTGACCTTGAAGACCCCGACGGAATTGCAGCAAAGTACTCCATACGGGCTTACCCTACCTTTGTTTTTGTGGACGGAGATGGAAATGAGTATGCCAGATTTCTTGGCGGAGCGGCGGACACCAAAACGTTCCTCGAAAGAACCCAAAACGCCATAAAACCGGAAAACAGTTGGGCCTACAGAAACGAGAAATTGGAGTCCGATCCCTCTTATGTGATCGAGCATATCAAGTACCTCAACAGCGTCTATATGCAGGATCCGGCAAAAGAGCTTTTACACAAGGTTTTTGCAACAAGAAGCGTTGAGGAAAACTTTTCGGAAGAGAGTGTCAACTTGTATAACTCCCTGATTACAGATACCAATTCTCCTATTGTGGAGTTTATGGTCAGCAATCGGGAAGAGGTAGCAATGGTGATGGGAGAAGAGCGGCTGCTCTCATTCCTCTCCTCAAAAGCAAATACTCAACTCTTTAACAAATTGATGCGAATCGACTTGGAGAAACCCGAAAGCGTGGAGGATGTTGAAAACGAGATTCAAAAAATTGTCTCAAATCCTTTGTTTAAATCTAAGTTTTCAGAATTTTTGGCTAATCACTTTGACCTTATCAAAGAGAAAGACCACGAGGCCTTTTTTGAGAACTCAAAGAAAGTGCTTCCTGAGCTTAGTACAAATGAATTTAGTTTCATCATCAACCTTAATTCCGGCGCAGCAAGAGTCCTCAAGATTCAGATTGATCCTAAAGTGATCACGCAAAGACTCATCTCTTTAAACGAGATCGCCCTTGAGCTTGTACAAGATGAAAGGAGTAAAGAGAACTATCAAAGAGCGTTGGATTATTATAAAAGTCAACTGTAGCACAAACATAGAAACAAGGCCATAGAGGAGATGGAACCGGTGTTCCACCCGGTCTTCAAAACCGGTACCAGACGTTTAATCCCGCCTGTGGCAGGTTCGATTCCTGCCTCCTCTGCATGAAACCTCAAATTCAAACCCTTCCGTCCATTGATAAAATTTTGTCATGGCCCGAAACCAAAAAGATTGTTTTGGATTACGGCTTGCCGTTGACCAAGTTTGCCGCACAATCTTCCGTTCAAGAGTTTCGGGAGCAAATCGTGGCGGGGGGTGATGCGCCGACTAAGGAGGAGATTCTGTCCAAGATGACAGTAACGGTTAAAAGCATTGGCAGCCGCTCTCTAAAGCCTGTAATGAACGGTACGGGGATTATTTTGCACACCAATTTAGGAAGAGCGCCCTTTGATGAACGTCTGTTTGAAGAGATTAAGGAGCGATTGGTTGGGTACAGCAATCTTGAGTTGGACTTGGAGACGGGACAAAGGGGAGACAGGTATGGGCACGCTTCTAAGATATTGAAATTCATTACAGGAGCTGAGGATGTTTTGGTGGTAAACAATAACGCCGCCGCGATTATGTTTGTGCTACACGCTTTTGCAAAAGGCAAGGAGTGTATGATTTCAAGGGGCGAGTTGGTAGAAATCGGCGGGTCGTTTAGGCTGCCCCAAATTTTTGAGGCATCGGGAAGTCTCATGAGAGAGGTGGGCACCACCAACAAAACGCGTATATCGGACTATCAAAGCGCCATAAACGCCAACACCGCCGCGTTGCTAAAAGTGCATAAATCCAACTTTGTGATGAAGGGGTTTACGCAAGAGACCTCTTTATCGCAATTGGTGCAACTTGCTCAGGAGCATCAGATACTTAGTATTTATGATATTGGTTCGGGATTGATTCAAAAAAACAAAGATGTCGACATGGGGGACGAGCCGACGGTCAAAGAGGCGATTGAGTCGGGGGTCGATTTGGTCTGTTTTAGCGGCGACAAGCTGTTTGGCGCTTGTCAGGCCGGAATCATTGTTGGAAAGAGTCAATATATTGACGTACTCAAAAAACACCCCATGTTAAGGGCGTTAAGGGTCGACAAAACCACCATTGCCATATTGGAAGCGGTCTCTTTGTACTACTTGGACAGCAAGACATTATTGGAAAGAAACGCTATCTGTTATACTAAAAGTAAAGATTTTTCACTAATCGTATCTTTATCTGAATATATATCGGAAAACCTGACATCTAAAGGTATTGAAAATCGTGTAACACACAGTAAAGGACAATATGGCGGAGGTACTATGCCCGACACTTTTATCGATAGTTGTTCGGTTGTGCTGACTCTTGATAAGGAGCGTAAAGCATCGGGATTTGCCAAAGATTTACATCTGGCCATGCTCCAATCAGAACAGCCGCTACTTACCAATTTGATTAAGGGCGAGGTACATATTAACCTGCTTTGCATCAATGACTATCAAAAAGACAGTGTTGTAAAAACCATCGTGGAGAGTTATGAGACACTATGTAATCGGAACGGCGGGACACATTGACCACGGCAAAACGGCGCTTGTCAAGGCAATCACCAACATTGACTGCGATACCCATCCCGAAGAGAAAAAGAGGGGCATCACCATTAATCCCGGCTTTGCCTATTTAAAACAACCAAAAGGACATACGCTGGCCTTTGTGGATGTGCCCGGTCATCAGAAATTTATTCACAACATGATTGCAGGAGCTGCCGGCGTTGACTTTATCATGCTGGTGATTTCTGCCGATGACGGGGTGATGCCCCAAACCATTGAACACCTCAAGATATGCTCGCTGCTTGGGATTAGGAGCGGGATTACTGTGATTAATAAGTGCGATTGTGTCACGCCCGACTATTTGGAGTTATGTAAAGATGAGGTGGTTCAGTTTTTAAAGGGCACATTTTTGGAGCAGAAACCTATATTTTGTGTATCTGCAACCAAAGGAACGGGTATTGAGTTGCTCAGGGAATATCTGCTTAAGGGAGACTTTGAAGTGATTGTAAAAGAGAGACAGGATTTTTTTAGGATGTATGTCGACAGGCTCTTTCCCGTAGCCGGATTTGGGACTATTGCCACCGGAACAGCTTTGGGCAATCAGGTGAATGTTGGGGATAACCTGACGATTCTTCCCAAGAACAAAAAGGTAAAGGTGCG
>WQYK01000201.1 GCA_009781275.1 Bacteroidales bacterium
GCCGCATCTCTCAACAACCCAAAGAAGAGCACCCCGCGCAAGAGTCCGCCGACATTGAACACCAAAAGTACTTTATCAACCACCCCGACATTGCCGTAGCCGAAGTGGTGCTTGAGCTGTTAGACGACCGTCATCCCATCACTATCAAACACTACCGCGACTCCATGGAGCCGGAGGAGTTGCAACTTGTGAGGGTCGTTCCCAAGGCGGTATTGGTCTATAAATCCAAAATCACAGGGCAGGCGTATAATGCCCTTTGCGCCCATTTGGAAAAGGCGCAAACGGAGCAGAATCAGGAACAAATCTCAACCCTTATGGAACAGATTCGCATTCTGTTGCGCATTCGCAACACTTTTTCGCATGAGCTTAAGAGGTTGACGTTGTAGTTTCTTGTTTCAAAAAGGGGGTATAAAAGGGAAAATAAGTATCTTTGCCGCTCTAAATTTTTGACCCGATTATGGAAAAATCTTTTAAACGCTACCTCATCACCTCTGCCCTGCCCTACGCCAACGGGCCGCTCCACATTGGACACTTAGCCGGCGTATATGTGCCAGCCGATATTTATGTTCGCTACTTGCGCCTGCGTGGTCGCGATGTGCTCTTTATTGGAGGCTCGGACGAGCATGGCGTACCCATTACCATCAAAGCAAGGGAGGCGGGCGTCACTCCTCAGGATGTGGTCGATAAATACCATACGTTGATTAAGGAGTCGTTTGAAGGTCTGGGGGTTAGTTTTGACGTCTACTCCCGCACCACATCTACTATCCACCATAAGACCGCCTCCGATTTCTTTAAAAAACTATACGATGCCGGTTTGTTTATAGAGCGGGAGAGCGAACAATATTACGACCCTCAAGCCCAACAATTTTTGGCCGACCGCTACATCATTGGAACGTGTCCAAAGTGCGGCAATCCCGATGCCTACGGCGACCAGTGCGAGAAATGCGGCAGCACCCTAAGTCCCACCGAGTTGATTGAGCCCCGCTCCGCCTTTAGCGGCAGCAAGCCGGAGATGCGGATGACCAAGCATTGGTATCTGCCTTTAAATCAATATGAGCCTTGGCTAAGGGAGTGGATTTTGGAGGGACACAAAGAGTGGAAAGTCAATGTATACGGACAGTGCAAGTCGTGGTTGGACGGAGGATTGCAGCCCCGCGCCGTAAGCCGCGATTTGGATTGGGGCGTGCCCGTTCCCATTGAGGGGGTCGAAGGCAAGGTGCTTTATGTTTGGTTTGACGCTCCTATCGGATACATTTCCAATACCATAGAAATTCGTCCCGATGATTGGGAGTTGTGGTGGAAAGACTCGGATTCTAAGTTGGTACATTTTATCGGCAAAGACAACATCGTATTCCACTGCATTGTTTTTCCCACCATGCTCAAGGCGCACGGCGACTACATCCTCCCCGAAAATGTCCCCGCCAATGAGTTCCTGAACTTGGAGGGCAATAAGATTTCGACCTCCAAAAATTGGGCGGTGTGGCTGCACGAATACCTTAAGGAGCTGCCCGGAAAAGAGGACGTTCTGCGCTACGTCCTTTGCGCCAATGCGCCCGAAACCAAAGACAACGATTTTACATGGAGCGATTTTCAAACGCGCAACAACAGCGAACTGGTGGCCATTTTTGGCAACTTTGTGCACCGCGCCGTTGTGCTAACCCACAAATACTTTGGGGGAAAAGTTCCCTCTTTGGAGACGTTAGCATCTCCCCTGACCCCCTTTGACAAAGAGGTGTTGGCGCAACTGCCCCAACTCAAAGCCCAAATCGAGGAGAGTTTGGAGCACTACCGCTTTAGAGAAACGCTCAAAGAGTGCATGAACATCGCCCGCTTGGGCAACAAATACCTTGCCGACACCGAGCCTTGGAAGTTGGCCAAAACCGACATGGGGCGGGTAGCCACCATCCTCAACATCTCCCTGCAAATCTGCGCCCAACTCACCATCGCTTTTGAGCCTTTCCTCCCCTTTACCACCGCCAAGCTGCGTAGAATCCTCAACTTCCAGCCCCAACCTTGGGACGCCCTAGGACAGCCCGACTTGCTGACATCGGGACACCTCATCAATGAGGCGGAGTTGCTTTTTGACAAGATTGAGGACGAAGTGGTGCAAGCTCAAGTTGCCAAGTTAGAAGCAACCCGCCAAGACAACACCGTCCCGGAGCCTGACGCCTCAGCGCAACTCACCCCCGCCCCTCCCCCCTGTGAGCCGCAAAAAGCCGAGTGCAGCTACGACGACTTTACCAAAATGGACATCCGTACGGCCATCGTGCTCGAAGCGGAGCGGGTGCCCAAAACCGATAAACTCCTCAAATTAACCATCAACACAGGGATTGACGTCCGCACCATTGTGTCGGGCATTGCCGAATACTACACTCCGGAACAGATGATTGGCAAAGAGATTTGCATCCTGGCCAACTTAGCCCCAAGAGCCATCCGCGGCATCACATCGCAAGGCATGATATTGATGGCCAAACAGCCGGACGGCAATATGCGGTTTATTACGCCTCAGGAATCGCTTGGAGCGGGATGCGTAATTAATTAGCTTTAGTAACAATTGATACACTTTTTTTGATTTTTGGTCGCTTTCTTTGCAAAAAATTTAAAAAAATGAAAATGAAACGCACAGTAATCAAAATCGATGAAAACCGCTGCATAGGCTGCGGCGCTTGTGTAACCGGCTGCCATGGAGGAGCCTTGCAAATTGTTGACGGAAAAGCCAAAGTAATCAATGAGCTATTTTGCGATGGCTTGGGGGCATGCATCGGAGAGTGCCCCGTTGGCGCGTTGTCGCTAGAAGAGCGTGATGCCCAACCGTATCATCATGTTGCTTCTGCTCCGTTGCATCAATTCCCAATTCAGTTACGCTTGGTCAACCCCAACGCTCCCTTCTTTCATGAACGCGATTTGATATTGGCTGCCGACTGTACGGCTTTCGTTTGTAATCGTTTTCACCATCAATTCATGAAAGAGAACAGCATCGTGATTGCCTGTCCCAAACTCGACAACATGGCCGTACAATATGTAGAAAAACTGACCGACATCATCGATTCTTCATCTATCCCCTCACTCACCGTAGTGCTGATGCAAGTACCTTGTTGCGGGGGATTGTGGCATATTGCGCAGCAGGCGCTGGAAAATGCAAAGCGCAAGATATCAATAAAAAAAGTGGTGATTGGAGTCAGCGGTAATTTATTATGACTATGAAACATTTAAAACATA
>WQYK01000202.1 GCA_009781275.1 Bacteroidales bacterium
ATGGAGTTAAAAGATGGTGACGTAGTGCTTTACGGAAAGTACGCCGGCACAGAAATCAACGTGGACGGTAAAGACTATCTGATGATGCGTCAATCAGACATTTTAGCCGTTTTGTAATGTAAATTAATCGTAATTATATAAATCATAATAATATGGCAAAAGAGATTAAATTTAATATGGAAGCACGCGACAAAATGAAAGAGGGTGTAGACATCCTTGCTAACGCTGTGCGCATCACTTTAGGCCCCAAAGGTCGTAATGTGGTTATTGACAAAAAATATGGCGCTCCTCAGATTTCCAAAGACGGAGTGACTGTGGCCAAAGAGGTTGAGTTAGAAGACCGGTTTGCCAACATGGGCGCTCAAATGGTAAAGGAAGTGGCTTCCAAGACGGGCGATCAGGCCGGAGACGGAACCACCACTGCCACTGTATTGGCTCAGGCGATTATTAACGTAGGTTTGAAAAACGTTACCGCAGGCGCTAACCCCATGGACCTTAAACGTGGTATAGACAAAGCGGTTGCAGCCGTAGTCGACAGCCTCAAGGCACAAAGCAAATCAATCGGAGACGACATCACCAAAATCGAGCAAGTGGCATCGGTGTCGGCCAATAACGACGCCACCATTGGCAAGTTGATTGCCGAGGCGATGAGCAAAGTGAAGAAAGAGGGCGTCATTACCGTAGAAGAGGCAAAAGGCACAGAAACAGAGGTAAAAGTGGTAGAAGGGATGCAATTTGACCGTGGTTATATATCGGCCTACTTTATCACCAACCCGGAAAAAATGGAGGTGGCATTGGAGAACCCGCTGATTCTGATTACCGACAAGAAGATTTCGACCATGAAAGACTTGATGCCGGTATTGGAGCCTGTAGCTCAGAGCGGTCGTGCACTCTTGATTATTGCAGAAGATGTAGACGGAGAAGCGTTAGCAACCTTGGTAGTAAACCGTTTGCGCGGCACGCTAAAGATTGCAGCCGTAAAAGCGCCCGGTTTTGGCGACCGTCGTAAAGAGATGCTGGAAGACATCGCCATTCTTACAGGCGGTATGGTGATTACAGAGGACAAAGGCATTAAGTTAGAAGCTGCCACATTGGATATGCTTGGAAAAGCAGAGAAAGTGACAATCGATAAAGAGAACACCACCGTTGTAAACGGCGCAGGCGCTAAGGAACAAATCGCCAACCGCGTAGCCCAAATTCGCAAGCAAATCGAGATGACCACCAGCGACTACGACCGTGAAAAGTTACAGGAGCGTCTGGCTAAATTGGCAGGCGGCGTGGCTGTATTGTGCGTAGGCGCTGCTTCCGAAGTCGAAATGAAAGAGAAGAAAGACCGCGTTGACGATGCATTGAGCGCTACCCGCGCTGCCGTAGAAGAGGGTATTGTGCCCGGTGGCGGAGTTGCCTATATTCGCGCCATTGATGTACTGACTACATTAAAAGGCGATAATGAAGATGAGTCAACAGGTATTGCTATTGTAGCCCGTTCCATTGAAGAGCCTCTCCGCAGGATTGTAGAGAACGCAGGAATCGAGGGCAGCGTAGTGGTACAAAAGGTGAAAGAGGGCAAAGACGACTTTGGTTTTAACGCCCGTACCGACCAATACGAAAACCTCTATGCCGCAGGCGTCATTGACCCCACCAAGGTGGTTCGCGTTGCTTTGGAAAACGCCGCTTCTGTAGCCGGCATGTTCCTCACCACCGAGTGTGCATTGGCAGAGAAGAAAGAGGAGAATCCTCCAATGGCAGCTCCCGGCGGAATGGGAGGCATGGGTGGAATGATGTAGCGATTATTGTTTGGCGATCAAACAAACCACATAGACGGCAACCCCCTCTTCTCTTCCCACAAATCCGAGAGACTCAGTGGTGGTGGCTTTAATGGAGACGGCGTCTTGAGGCAACCGTAAAAGTTGACTCAGGACGCTGCGCATTTGGGGGATATTGGGTGCGATTTTGGGCGCCTGCAACGCAACCACGGCGTCAATGTTGACGGGACGGTATCCTGCTGTTTCGAGTAAGGCCATTGTTTTGGTAAGAAGAATTTTACTATCAATACCTTTATAGGCGGGGTCGCTGTCGGGAAAGTGTAGGCCAATGTCGCCCAATGCGGCCGCTCCCAAGAGGGCGTCACAGAGGGCGTGGATTAAGGCGTCTCCGTCTGAGTGAGCTACCGCGCCTTTGGTATGTGGGATTTTTACACCTCCTAAATAGAGAGGGAGTTCCGGAGCCAACCTATGGACATCATATCCGTTTCCGATGCGAATCATGTGCTGAATCATTCTTAATTTGGCGTAAAGATAGTATTATTTTGCTTGATAATTTGCACATACTTTTTGGACATCACTTTGTATCCATAATCGTAACAATATCGTATCCGCTCTTTTCCGTTTAAAACGTCTATGGAGGTAAAGAATCCAAACAGAAAACCGTTTTCTTGAAGTTTTTGCATATCAATCACCTGCAAATTACGATTGTAAAAATCAATCAAGATCTTTCGATTTCGTTTCAAAATTTTATTGATGTGAAGGATAAAGCCGTTTTGTTCCCTTCCTTCTCTGTTGTGGTATCCGCTCCGACAGGAGTCGTCGCAAAACCGTTTGTCGTTTCTGCCCACAAGGGGGGCGTTGCATAAGAGACATTGCACCATGATTACTATTTTTGTATGGCAAAAATAACACTATTTGCAATTAAAAAACAGCCCGCAACGGGTGTAGGGCCTCACCATAAACGAATATATACGATTTTAAATATTTATTATACGAATAACCTGATAAACAGTCTTTTTCTTTGTCGCTGTAAATATTAAAATCGTATAAATTTTATCGACATGGAAAAAACAGTTAATCGAGTAGACATTAAGGGGTACGTGGGCGCAGACCCAAAAATCACCACATTTGAAGACGGACGGCAAGTAATCAAGCTGAACGTGGCAACGGATGACAACTATAAAGACCGCAGCGGCGAGTGGAGGCAGGAGACTACCTGGCACACCATTATCGCATGGAGCGGCAGAGAGATGCCTGATTTTAATGAGATTAAAAAGGGGCAATGTGTATCTGCCCAAGGGAAGATCAAAAACAGAAACTTTGAAGGACGGGATGGGCTGGCCAGATCTGTGAATGAAATCTTAGCGTACTCTCTAAAAATACATGTACCGGAAGAGACGGAGTAGGTAGAAAAATGGCTACATTTGCA
>WQYK01000203.1 GCA_009781275.1 Bacteroidales bacterium
AGATTGAGATTGGGGTGATGTTTGCATACCTATCTTACATTTGGTTTTTGGTAAACGTTGTCCAAGCATCCCTTGCCGTCTGCTGGACTTCTGAGATCGTCTACGCAGGCGGAATCTTTATCCTGAGCTATTTTTACATGAGAAGCCACAAATGGAAGAACAGAAGCATCTAATTTTAGTCGTGAAAAACGGTCGTTTTGTCGAAAAAGACCCTTTTTTAATCGAAAAACGGTTGGGGCATATCGCGCCTTCGTCTACTTTTGTCGAAAAAACAACACCACTATGAACTCAATCAAAAACAAATTAGGGCTCATCATCTTTGCCCTTTTGGTCATCGCAGCCGGCGTGCTGCTCTTTAGCTTTTACATCGACCTCTTGCCCGTAGCGGCAAAACCGATCATCTTCTCATGGCAAACATTGCTGATTGCCATTGGCGTCGTATCGCTTTTTCAGGCAAACCACCGTATTGTGGGCGTGATCCTCATTACCGTTGGCGCCGTATTCCTCCTCCCCAAAATAGATGTCCCTGCCTTAGCCATCTTTCAAGAGAAAGGGCGGATGTTGTGCTGTGCGTTGTTGCTCATCCTGCTCGGCCTCTTTTTCCTCATCAAAGTGATCTTTGGGAAGCCCCTCTTTGGCCCCTTTGGCAGACAAAAGGCTTGTACCCGCACCTCTACCAATCAAACCGGCTATATAGAGAGGAACTATGTGTTTGGCGGTGGGGAAGAGATATTGGACGCTCACAACTTTAAGGGGGGAGAGATCAATTGCCTGTTTGGCGGAGCGGAAATAGACCTCTCGCAAGCCCAAATGGCAGAAGGGACGCATACCCTCTCTATCAACATCATCTTTGGCGGCGCCACCATATTTGTTCCTTCCCATTGGAAAGTAGAGCTGCGTCCGCGCTGCATTTTTGGCGGATTTGAAGACAAACGCCGTCCGTCCACCTTTGACGCAGATGATAATAAGATTTTGATTATTACCTTTGAAGCCGTTTTTGGCGGCGGTGAAATCCGCACCAGATAATGGCCAAAGGGTACTCCATACTGCACCATTTTCGCAGGCACATCTTTTATATGGCCCTCTGGTTGGTTGCCTCAATCATCCAGACGGCCATCATACTGTTTTGGAACAGCCCTCTGCCTTTTCGATTGGTACTTGTTGACTCTTTACTCTTTAACCTGCTCTTTGTTGTTGGCGTCATTCCGCTGTGGTATCCCATACGTTTTAACGCCCTACCAACCCGGCGCAAAACCCTCTCCCTCATCCCTTACATCCTGATTGCCGTCATTCTGACTGTTTGCTGTTATGCAGTGGGGAACCACCTGATGCGGCTCGTCGCCACCCATCCCGACTACATCGTATTCTTAGAGGGTGCGGCAGGCTGGCGAATCATACAAGGGATTCTTTTCTATACTGCTACCCTTTTGTACTTTAGTCAGCAAGCCCATATTTCTCACCTTACACAAAAAGTCAACTCTTTGCAGCAAACCTTTGAGAAAGAAATAGAAGCATTGGCGCGCATCACCGTAAAAGAGCGGCAACAGATACACATTATTCCCGTTGACGAGATCGAGTACTTGGAGGCGTGCGGCGATTACGTGCAGCTCCACACTGCAAAAGGGGTTTTTCTTAAAGAGCATACCATGAAATTTCTTGAGGAGCGCCTCTCCTCCAAACAATTTGTTCGTGTACATCGCTCATTTATTGTCAATATCAGCCAAGTCGATCGAATCGAACTCTACGAAAAAGAGCGCTACCGCCTCTTTCTCAAAAACGGGAAAACGGTAAAGGCCTCCGACGCCGGCTATAAACTACTTAAAGAGTCTCTATGACGTACATTGGTGAGTGTATTGCGATTGCAGTAGCCTGCTCTTGGACGTGCACCGCCCTCTTTTTTGAATATGCAGGAAAGCGGATTGGCTCACTGCAAGTGAACCTGATCCGCTTACTCTTTGCTGGAGTGATGCTTAGCGCCCTGCTATTCATCACTTCGGGACAATTTCTCCCCATGGGCGCCGACGCCAAAACGTGGATGTGGATGTCGCTCTCCGGATTGGTCGGTTTTGTCTTTGGAGACCTCTGCCTCTTCTACTCCTATACCCTAATTACGTCGCGGTTTTCTCAATTGATCATGACGTTGGCCCCACCTTTTGCTGCGTTGTTTGGTTTTATGCTCCTGGACGAACAAACGGGGCTAATGGGCTTGGTGGGTATGGCCATTACCCTTTCGGGCATTGCTATCTCCATTCTCAGGCGCCCGGGTACAGAGGTCAAAAGCAAGAAGCTCACTTTGCACCTTCCCCTGCGCGGCATCCTGTTGGCCTTTGGCGGCGCCCTAGGACAAGGCTTGGGCATTGTGCTAAGCAAAAAGGGAATGCTCTTCTACGAACAGAGCTTGGGAGCAACCGATATTTTGGGAAACTACATCCCCTTTGCCGCCACACAGATTCGTATTTTCACCGGAATTGTGGGATTTACCCTCATTATTTTGTTTTCGGGCCGCGGGCCCAGATTGATGAAAGCTGTACGCGACCGTAAAGGGATGTGGGCCACCTTTGGCGGCTCTTTCTTTGGCCCCTTCTTGGGCGTATCGCTTTCTTTGATGGCGGTACGGTATACCCATACGGGAATCGCCTCCACCATTATGGCCACCGTTCCCATTTTGATCCTTGTTCCTTATGCCATTATTTACAAGCAGAAGCCCAAGTGGATAGAAGTTGTGGGCGCTATCTTGTGCGTATTGGGGGTTGCCTGCTTTTTTATTCGATAATTGGCACGATTTTTGTGTCTTTATTTTCTTAAACGATATGCCAATGAAAAAAGCACTCACTCTATTGGCCCTATTCTTAATCATCGGAATTAAGATGTTCGGTCAAGATCGGATTACTGTTAGCTCTAAAGAAGACATCAATGAACTTCTGACATCCAAGTATCTCTTTCCGGAATTTGAAACATCCCGCGTCCTGCTCAAAAACGAAACGATTGAAGCAAAAATGAACTATAACGCTTTAACGGGTCAAATGGAGTATATTGATCAATCAGGCAAAATATTGGTGCTAAAAAACAAAGTTCAGGCGATTGTTCTTCAAGGTCTTTTTTTCAAGCAATCGACTAAAGGTTACCTAGAGGTCATAGCAGACGGTTAC
>WQYK01000204.1 GCA_009781275.1 Bacteroidales bacterium
GACAAAACTCCTATAAAACAGTTGCTTACAACTATTGATTACAAAAATGTCAAAGAACAGGATTATAATTTATTGCTATTCAATTAATTTAAACGCGACAGTAGTGACTTTACACATTAAACCGAACATGCATAATATCGCCGTCCTGAACAATATAGCTTTTTCCTTCAAGACGAAACTTCCCCGCTTCTTTTACGGCTTGTTCTGTTTTATAGTGCATGAAATCGGGATAGGTCATCACCTCAGCCCTAATAAATCCGCGTTCTAAGTCGCTGTGAATTACTCCTGAGGCCTGTTGTGCGGTCATGTTTTGTTTGATGGTCCATGCCCTCACTTCCTTTGGGCCTGCAGTAAAAAATGATTGAAGGTGCAGTAGTTTGTAAGCGCTGCGTATCAAACGATTTACCCCCGGTTCTTTCAATCCGGAGTCGTGCAAAAAGAGTTCTCGATATTCGTCGCTCTCCAACTCTGCAATTTCAGACTCCAAGCGTCCGGCGATTACAATGACTTCTGTTTTTTCATCCTTTACCGCTTCGCTTAACCGTTGGGAATAGGTATTTCCGGTGGCTGCCGATGCATCGTCTACATTGCAGACATATATCACCGGCTTCATAGTCAGAAGAAACATATCGCGTACATACACCTCTTCCTCTTTTTCATTCATTTTTACATCGCGCACATTGGTGAAGTTTTCTAAGTGTTCTTTAAGGTATCTTAAAAAATCCATCGCGGCTTTTGCGTCTTTCTCGCCTGCTTTGATTAACTTTTCGACCCTTTGAATTTTGCGTTCTACCAAATCCAAATCGCGTACCTGAAGTTCCAAATCAATAATTTCCTTGTCGCGTACAGGGTCGATGGAGCCTTCGACGTGGGGTAAGGCAGGGTCGTCAAAACAGCGGATGACGTGTATCAAAGCGCTTGTTTTCTGAACGTCGGCCAAAAAACTATTCCCGACTCCTTCGCCCTGACTTGCTCCTTTTGCCAAGCCGGGCATGTCGATCAGGTTTACGGTGGCCGGTACTACTTTTGCCGATTTGATCAACTTGTCGATTTCATATAACCGTTCATCGGGTACATCCGCCATTCCCATGTTGGATTTTGTGGCGCTGAAAACAAAATTGGACGTTTCTGCCTTTGTTTTTGATACACAATTAAATATTGTTGTCTTTCCGGTATTGGTCAACCCCACAATTCCACAGTTAAGTGCCATAATCTTAAATTATTGTTTGAAAATAAATGATTGGCAAAAGTACGAAAATTGCGCTATCTTTGCACCACATATTAAAAAAGAATCCCACATGGAAATCACCATTATAAAAATCGGTGGCAACATCATTGACGACCCGCAGGCCCTCCCCCACTTCCTTGACCTTTTTACCCATTATCCGGGCAATAAAATCTTAGTGCACGGCGGAGGAGGCATGGCTACCCAAATGGCCAAGCAGTTGGGCGTTCCTACCCAAATGCACCATGGACGGCGCATTACATCGCCGGAAATGTTAAAAATTGCCGCCATGGTTTATGCAGGATGGTTTAATAAATTGATCGTTGCAGGATTGCAACAAAGAGGTTGTCAGGCAATAGGCCTATCGGGTGCAGACGCTAATTTGATACCCGCCAAAAAACGCCCCGTTACCGACATCGATTACGGAGAGGTGGGCGATATCTTTCCCGATGAAATCAATACGGGGATTATCTCGATGCTTATGTTTAAGGATTTGGTTCCGGTGGTGTGCTCCATTACCCACGACCAAAAGGGGCATCTGCTCAACACTAATGCCGACACGATTGCCTCTACTTTGGCGGTGGCATTGGCGCCTTTTTACCATACGCGCCTTGTCTACTGCTTTGAGCAAAAAGGGGTGTTGTCCGACCCGCAGCAGCCCGACAGTGTGATTCCGTTGATTACCCGCAAAAGTTACCTCAAACTCAAGGAGGATGGCGTGGTGAGCGGCGGAATGATTCCCAAGTTGGACAATGCGTACCGTGCGCTTGAGCAAGGCGTTAAAGAGGTCTATATTAAGCACGCATTCCATTTGGCAGACAAAGTGGAGAGCTTACTCATTATGGGAATGGAGCATGAATGAATCGATAAATCTGTTGAAGCGACTCATTGCCGCTCCCTCTCTATCGCGGCACGAAGATGCCACGGCAGAGGTTTTGGTTCAATATTTAACAGAGGTTGGATTATCTCCACAACGAATAGGGAATAATGTTGTGGTTTTGAGTCCATCGCACCAACAAGGCAAGCCTAATCTTTTGTTGTGCAGCCACCACGACACGGTAAAGCCTGTTGCGGGGTATAGCCGTGACCCATATACGCCTGTGGTAGAAGACGGGCGGCTTTATGGTTTGGGGAGTAACGATGCGGGGGGCGCTTTGGTTTGCTTAGCAGAAGTTTTTAAACGACTGCATCGGAGCGACTTGCCGTTTAATCTTATTCTCGCATTGTGCGCAGAGGAGGAGGTGTCGGGCTCGGGTGGGTTGCCTTTGGTGTTGTCGCAACTCCCGCCCATTGATGCCGCCATTGTGGGCGAGCCTACCGGTATGCAGGCAGCTATTGGGGAGCGTGGATTGATGGTGCTGGATGGAGAGGCATTAGGTGTGTCGGGTCATGCGGCGCGGGGAGAGGGTGTGAATGCGATTTATCGGGCGATGGAGGATATTCATATGCTTAGAAATATTTGTTTTGAAAAGGAGTCTTCGACTATGGGCAAGGCGCATCTGCAGGTGACTCAGATTGAGGGGGGGATTCAGCATAATGTGGTGCCTGATTGTTGTCGGTTTGTGGTGGATGTGCGTAGTACGGATGTATATACCAATCGGGAGATTCATGAGATGTTGCAAAGCAAAGTGCAGAGTGTGCTTACACCAAGGTCGCTGCGTCATGCGGCTTCTGCTACGCCTGATGATTCGATATTGATGGAGGCGGTGCGGAGCGTTGGAGTTCCTACATACGTCTCTCCTACTACTTCTGATTGGATTCATCTTGGATGCCAGACTATTAAAATAGGACCCGGGGCATCGGAGCGGTCGCATACCGCTGATGAGTATATTTTTCTTACTGAATTGGATGATGGAATTAATGGTTACATTCAATTGATAAATGCTATTTGTTATGTCTACTCCTCTATGGTCTAA
>WQYK01000205.1 GCA_009781275.1 Bacteroidales bacterium
AGGGACGCAAATGTTGCCAGGATATGCAGACGATTTGGATTGGTGGAAACCACTTCAACGAACGGGGATCAGAAACGACTATAACCTAAGCGCCCGTGGAGGTGGCAAAAAATCGTCTTATTATATGTCGGTTGGTTACCTAAAGGAGGAGGGTTACACCAAACAGTCCGGTTTGGAACGTTTTACTGGAAATATGAAAATAGACGTCACCCCTACTAAATGGTTAAAAACCGGTTTTTCGATGAATGGAGCCAACTACACATCGGACAAAATGAGCAACGACAGCAACATATCGTTTGTTAACCCATTCTATTTTGCCCGTAATGTAGCGCCTATCTATCCTGTTCATCTGCATGATCCAAAGACCGGAGAGTATGTTTTGGATGCAGAGGGTAAAAAAATATTTGACGACGGGGTGGTTGGTGAGTTGTCTCGTCCGCAGAATAATTCCCGCCACATTGTTTGGGAAACGGAGCTCAATAATGACCGAACTTATCGTAACGTGCTAAATACAAATGCTTATGTCGACATCTCCTTTTTAAACGACTTTATGTTTACAGTCAGGGGAAACATCAATAACCGCAACGCGCAACGACAAACGTACAATTCGGCCTTGGTGGGAGACGGCAAAGGCAGTAATGGCCGTATGAGCGAGACGGATGAGAGGCACAGGGATTATACGTTTCAACAACTGCTCACGTGGAAGCGTACCTTTAACGGCTTGCACCACGTAGATGTGTTGTTGGGGCATGAAAACTATTCGTTTATGCATCAGTATACATATACTTACAAAACCGATCAAAAATTTGCCAACCTGATGCAGTTAATCAACTTTAATGTAATGACACAATTGTATGGTTACAGAAATACAAATAAAACAGAAGGGTATCTATCCAGAGTGGGTTACAATTACGACAATAAGTATTTCTTAGAGGGTTCGTTTCGTCGGGACGGAAGCTCCCGTTTTTACAAAGAGAACCGCTGGGGTAACTTTTGGTCGGTTGGCGGCAGTTGGATTGTGTCGCGGGAGAGGTTCATGGCAAACGCTCCCTGGGTAGATTACCTTAAGTTCCGTACCGCATACGGACAGGTGGGTATGGATGACAGCGCCGGATTCTATGCATGGATGGCGTTGTATTATGCGGGATCAAACGGAGGCGATGGCGCTTTGTATAAATCTCAAAATGAAGCAAAAGATGTGAACTGGGAAAAATCGGGATCGTTTAGCGTGGCTTTAGAGTCCCGATTGTTCAGACGCGCCAATCTTACGGTAGAGTATTATGATAAAGAGTCGATAGACCTTTTGTTTAATGTATTTATGCCCTCCTCTTTTGGAGCGGTCGTAAACGGTGGCAGTACCGGCGCCGCCACCTCCACCACTTCCGGAAATCGCCCTTCTGTTTTGAAAAATTTTGGAACCATGTCCAACAGAGGCCTTGAAGTCGGACTATTTGTAGATGTGGTGCAGACCAAAGATTTTACATGGAACGTGGGCACAAACTTTAATCTGTTAAAAAACAAGATTATTGCTCTACCGGACGAATTTAAGGGAGAGGGTTATATTTCCGGACAGTTTAAATATATAGAAGGGCAGAGCAGATTTGAATATTGGCTCTATCAATTTGTAGGGATTGACAAAAGCAGTGGCCGCTCTTTGTATCTTTTGGATGATGTGCTCTTTTATATTCCGGTGGATGGATACACAGGTACGGGCGCCAAAAGAGAGGATGAGAAAAGAACTGCCATGGTTGCAGCCAATTATACAATAATTGACGGGGAAGCTTATGTGTATAATACCACTTACGGCAAGAGGGATTGGAGCGGAAGAGCGCTACCTACTGTATTTGGGTCGTTTACAACATCTTTAACTTACAAAGGGCTTCAGTTGTCGGGACTCTTTACCTACGCGCTTGGAGGGAAAACATACGATCAGTCCTATATCAACTTGCTGTCGATGTCGGCCAATCCGTCAGCCATGCACGTAGACGCTTTAAAATCGTGGACGCCGGAACAGGCAGGTACCGGTATCGATCCCACCGGATGGCCTGTGCTCAACACGTCGTTGAATGGTTTTAATAATGCAGGAATGACGACCCGATGTTTGGTCTCCGGAGATTACCTTACAATCAAGAATGTTACTTTGAGTTACATAGTCCCGCAAAAACCGCTTGAAAAAATCGGCCTTAAGGAGGCGGTCATCTCACTATCCGCAGAAAACCTTGCCATATTCACCAAATTGCAGGGGATGGACCCCCAACAGTCATGGGGAGGTCTTAGTGATAACTTTTTTCATCCGGCACGTGTGGTATCCATGGGTTTAAATGTTAAATTTTAAAAAAAGACAGATATGAAAAATATAAAATTAGGAGGCCTTGTAGTTTTACTCTCGTTTTGTTTTCCGGCATGTGAAGGCGACTATTTAGATACGTTACCTACTGCTCAGGTTTCTACAGCAACTGTATTTGAAACGACCGAAAACGCAAAAATGGCCGTGAACGGAATCGCACGACTGATGGTCATGCAACAGATGTCCAGCCAAACACAATGTGGCGAGGGAACCATTAAGTTCCTCCATGGAGAGTATTTAGGAGAGAATTTTTCGCGTCCCGCCTTAGCTGCGAGTTGGTATACGGTAATGAATGCCACCACGCACGAAAGCCACACATCTATGTATACGTGGTATCCGTGGTACTACTACTACATGCTTTTGGGTAATGCCAATACCATTATCCAAAACATTGACGACGCCAAAGGCCCCGATACGGAGAAGCAATTTATCAAAGCGCAAGCTTTGACCTACCGCGCCTATTGCTATACCATGTTGGTTCAATTCTATTGCTATCGATGGGTTGACAGCAACAACGGCGCCTCCCTGACCAATCTGATGGACGGTCTTGTTTTGCGTACAGAAGAGAACGCAAGCGAAATAGACATTCCATTAAGTTCATCAGGCGACATATACAGGCAAATCTACGCTGACTTGGACAAGGCCATTGACCTGTTTCAAAAAAGTGGTTTAAAGCGAAACAAAATTTGGGAGCCCAATATCAATGTAGCTTATGCTACATACGCCCGCGCCGCCATTACCAAGCAGGACTACGCCAAGGCTGCTGAGATGGCGCCTAAAGCGCGAGAGGG
>WQYK01000206.1 GCA_009781275.1 Bacteroidales bacterium
AATAAATTGAGCAGGGGCTTTTGAAGGGTTTCGACAAATCGATCGGTGACTCCGCTTTCTCTGATTAGGTTACCAAGCATGAGCATGCCTATTAACGCTCCGGCTGTAGGAACCAGCATCAACACGATGATGGTCATCGAAAGAGAAAAGATGATTTTCTGTCTTCTGGTCACATTTCTGGCCGGAGGCATCACAACAACCCGCTCTTTTTTGGTAATAAGCGCCTTCATGATAGGAGGCTGGATAAAGGGCACCAACGCCATGTAGGAAAAAGCGGCAATGGCAATGGTAGGCAGCAAGTCGGGAGCAAGGCGCGTTGCGGCAAAAATCGACGTTGGCCCGTCGGAGCTTCCAATGATGGCAATGGAAGCAGCTTCTTTAAGTGTGAATCCGTCAAAACCGGGGATAAAGGGCGCCAGCCAGTTCCCCAGAAAGATGGCTCCGCCAAAAACGACAAAAATTCCGAGCTGGCCGCCTAACCCCACAAGGGCAATTCGAGGATTGGCAATCAGGGGGCCAAAATCGGTCATGGTGCCTATACAGAGGAAAATCATCGGGGGATAGATGACGCGTAATATACCTTGATACCAAAAGTGAAGCAATCCATTTGGGTCGTATGCCGACAGATTTGCCCCCGGGATATTGGCGAGCAGGATTCCAAAAGCCAACGGCAATAGCAACAAAGGCTCATATTTTTTTGCAATGGAAAGATAGGCAAAAAACAAGCCGAGCAGTATCATGATGATCTGCGGTATTGTGATGGATGTAAGCCCCATCTGGTAGCCACTAAATATATTTAAGGTGCTAAAAAGTACGCTGCTGTTCATAGAGCGCAAAAGTACTAAATAATTATGGAACTGAAAAAAAAATCATTTTTGATACTTTTGATTACCTTTGTTTCAGCAAATATGGAGACCAACCAACAACTCGAATTAGCCGATAATCTGCTGAAGTACACCGGAACCCACCTCTTTTTAACCGGAAAAGCGGGTACCGGAAAGACCACATTTTTGCACCACATCAGGAAGAGCTCTCCCAAACGGATGATGGTGGTGGCGCCGACAGGGGTTGCGGCCATCAATGCAAAAGGGGTCACCATTCACTCTTTCTTTCAGTTAAGTTTTGCTCCCTTTGTCCCCGGCACCAAGCCCGCTAATGAATTTTTCCGCTTTAGCAAGGACAAAATCAATGTGATACGGAGTCTTGACCTGTTGGTGATTGACGAGATAAGCATGGTGAGGGCAGATTTGCTGGATGCCATTGACTACGTTTTGCGCCACTTCAGGCGAAACGAGCGCCCCTTTGGAGGCGTGCAACTTCTGATGATTGGCGACCTGGAACAGTTGGCGCCTGTGGTTAAGGAGGACGAATGGGATTTGCTGAGTATTCACTATGAGACGCCTTTTTTCTTTGACAGCCAGGCGCTAAAAAAGACAGAATACCTTTGCGTAGAGCTAAAAACGGTGTATCGTCAACAGGACGATGTTTTTATCAATATGCTCAACCGCATTCGGGAGAATCAAGTTGACCAGGCCCTACTGCAGGAGTTGAATAAAAGATTCCAACCCGGATCTCGTCAACAAAATGAAGATGGATACATTATCCTAACAACACACAACCATCAGGCACAGCGTATTAATTACAACAAATTAGAGAAAATCAAGGGAAAAAGCTATGTCTACAAAGCCATAGTCACCGGCGTATTTCCGGAATACTCTTTTCCGACCGATAAACAACTGGAGCTAAAAAAGGGCGCCCAGGTGATGTTTGTAAAAAACGACCTCTCTTCTGAAAAACGCTTTTACAACGGAAAAATCGCCGTGATAACCCATATCGACGAACACCGGATTGAGGCTCAGGGAAGCGAAGATCCGGCCCCGATTGTTGTAGAAAAAGCCGTATGGAGCAACATGAAATACACCATTGACCCCGACACCAAAGAGTTGTTAGAAGAGGAGGAGGGAGCTTTTGAACAATATCCGCTCAAAACGGCATGGGCCATTACGGTACATAAAAGCCAGGGGTTGACCTTTGACAAGGCGATTATTGACGCCAACGCCGCCTTTTCACACGGACAGGTCTATGTAGCGCTGAGTCGGTGCAGAACCTTGGAAGGATTGGTGTTAAGCTCACCTGTCTCTGCACACTCCATCATCCGCAGCGGAAACATTGACGCTTTTGTGCGCCATGCAAAAGAGAAGGAACCAACCGGGCAGCAATTTCAGAGTCTGCGTAAAGAATATTTTGCAAAGATGGCTATTGAACAGTTCTCTTTTGACAAAATTGAGTCTCGCCTCAACACCATGCGCTGGCTTTTGAATGAACACTTTAAAAACCTCTACCCCGAACTTGTCAATCAATACAGATTGGCAACGGAGCGCTTCAGGAGCGAGATGGTGACTGTATCGGAACAATTTCAATCACAGTTGAAACGACTCCTTTCAGAAACCGAAGACCCCCAAACGGACTCCTTTTTCCAGGAGCGGATTACAAAGGGCGCTCTCTATTTTCTGGAGAAGAATCGATCGATACTAAGGGAGCTGTTGGATAAAACGAAGATTGAGACCGACAATAAAGAGGTGCGCAAAAGAGTAAGCGATGTTTTGGATCTCTTTAAAACAGAGGTACGCATTAAGCAAAAGACATTAGAGGCGTGCTCAGAAGGCTTTTCTGTCCCAACCTACCTGAACGCCAAGTCTAAAGCAACCATAGAAGACGAGCCTTCCAAACCAAAGAAAAAAGGGAAAGCCTACAAAGAACCCTCTTTAAAAGAACCACCTGTCAAGGTTGAGGTCTCAGACGACATTCTGTACCCCGAACTCTACGAACAGCTTCGCTCCTGGCGTTACAGACTGGCTAAAGAGCAAGGCGTCCCCGCCTACGTCATCCTCTCCCAAAGAGCGTTGATGGGCATTACCAACTTGCTCCCACAAGACTTATCCCAACTGCTCAAAATACCGGGCGTGGGAAAGACAACCCTCTCCCGCTATGGCGATGAAATTATCCAAATGGTACAACAAACATGAAAGTCCTCTTTATCATCCCCGGCTCAGGCGACGCTTTCTACTGCGGCAACTGCTTTCGCGACTACTTATACGTAAAAGCATTGCAGCAC
>WQYK01000207.1 GCA_009781275.1 Bacteroidales bacterium
AGATGGCAGAGTGGTCGATTGCGGCGGTCTTGAAAACCGTTGAAGTGAGAGCTTCCGGGGGTTCGAATCCCTCTCTCTCCGCACAAATTTGGTGATGGATGAAAAGGTTCGTATTATATTCACTCTTAACCGGGGTCATAGTTTGCTCCTGTGGGGGTGCTGTTAGTCAGTCAAAATCACCTGTTCAAAAAGAGAAACGCGGGAGTACGATCCCATTGACAAAGGCCGATTTTTTAACCAGGATCATCGACTACCAAACCAATCCTGATGAGTGGATCTATTTAGGAGATAAGCCTGCTGTTATAGATTTTTATGCTGATTGGTGCGCGCCCTGTAGAATGTTGGCTCCCATTTTAGAGGAGTTGGCGGCCGAATACGAAGATCTCATATACATATACAAAGTAGACACAGAGAAAGAGAAGGAGTTGGCAGCGTTGTTTGGAATCACTTCCATACCGCTTCTGTTGTTTATTCCTATGGAAGGCGAGCCGCAGATGGCACGTGGAGCATTGCCAAAGGCTACGCTTAAAGAGGCGATTGAAGATTTTTTGCTTTAAAAAAAATATGACAGGAATCATGATTCATAAATTGATGCGAATGCGCCGAATGTGCAGGTTGATGCGCTGTTAAGGCCGGTTATAGCTCTTTTTGTTTAGTTCCCGTATTAATAACTACGCCTTACATGACCACATGTGGGGCTTTTTTTACTTTAACTCACCATGCATCTTCATTTTGAAACTCTGCAACTTCACGCCGGACAAGTTCCTGATCCGCAAACCGGCTCATTTGCTCCCACGATCCATCCCACCACCGCTTATGCCTTTAAGGATGCGGCACATGGGGCTTCGTTATTTGCGTTGGAACGCCCGGGACATATCTACTCCCGAATCTCCAATCCCACCACTGAGGTATTTGAAAACCGCATGGCTGCCCTTGAAGGAGGAGTAGGCGCATTGGCAACGGCATCGGGGCACGCAGCGCAATTTATTGCATTGCAAAACTTTCTTATGCAAGGCGACTCCTTCTTATCAAGCGCCCTCCTTTATGGAGGTACTTTCAATCAGTTTAAATACTCTTTACCCCGTTTAGGGATCAATGCCCGCTTTGCCCATGATCTCTCTGTTTCTCATTTGGAGCACATTCTCCAAAAAGAGCACCACAAAGCAATCTACGTGGAGAGCATTTCAAACGGTGAATTTATGGTGCCCGAATTTGAAGCGTTGGGCGAATTGGCTCTCAAACACCAGATTCCGCTGATTGTAGACAACACTTTTGGCGCCGGAGGGTATCTCTTCAGACCCATCGAGTGGGGCGCACATCTGGTGTGCCACTCAGCGACAAAATGGATTGGCGGGCACGGCAACGGAATTGGCGGCGTGATCATAGACGGGGGCAACTATCATTGGGGCAACGGAAAGTATCCGCTCCTTTCTGAGCCTTCTCAAAGTTACCACGGATTAAACTTTTGGGAAAAGTTTGGCGATCAGGGCGGGCCGGCCAATTGCGCCTTTATTACACGCGCCCGTGCAGAGGGATTAAGGGATTTGGGGCCCTGCCTGAACCCCTTTCAATCCTTCCTCTTTTTACAGGGATTGGAAACCCTCTCTATCCGGATGGACAGGATTGTGCAAAACTGTTTGGAACTGGCGCAATGGCTGGAAAAACACCCCAAAGTATCTCATGTAAGTTATTTGGGGCTTCCGTCGCATCCCGCCCACCAAACGGCAAAAAAATACTTTAAAAAGGGATTTGGCGGCGTACTCTCCTTTAGGGTGATAGGAGGAGCTGAGGCAATCTCAACCCTTTTAGGGCGATTGCAAATCGTTAGCCACATGGCTAACCTTGGGGATACCAAAACATTGATAGTACATCCTGCCTCTACCACCCATGCCCAACTGTCGTCTGTAGAGCAGGAGGCTTGCGGAATAGCCCCCAATCTATTGCGGTTATCGGTAGGCATTGAGCACATCGATGACCTAAAAGCCGATTTTGCTCAAGCTTTAAACTAAATAGATTTACGTTGATGGTTCAATACAACTTTCAGTTAAAAGGGGCTTTTCCCCTTGAGTGCGGTGAGAAACTGTCGGAGATTCAGATTGTTTATCATACCTCTGCACCCACATATAACGGCAAAAAAGTGCTCTGGGTGTGCCATGCCCTTACCGCCAACTCCAACCCCACTGAATGGTGGGAGGTGATGGTGGGCGCCGGAAAATGTTTTGACCCTCAAGAGTACTTTATTGTATGCGCCAATATCTTGGGTTCTTGCTACGGCTCTACCGGGCCATTGAGTATCAATCCCGCAACGGGCGCTCCCTACTATGACTCCTTTCCGGAGCTCTCTGTTCGTGATTTAGTAACAGCCCATCACCTGTTAAGAGAACATTTGAATATAGAAACCATTGATGTAGTGGTCGGTTCTTCGATCGGAGGATTTCAAGCGTTAGAGTTTGCGATTTGTTATCCTCAAGTTTGCAAACAGTTGGTGCTCATCGCTTGCAATGCCCGTGTATCGCCTTGGGGAACTGCCTGTAACGAGAGCCAGCGAATGGCAATTTTGGCTGATTCAACTTTTTACGAACGTCGATTGGGTGGGGGGGATAAGGGATTGTCGGTTGCCCGTTCTATTGCACTACTGAGCTATCGCAGCCATAAAGGATATGGATTGAGTCAAAAGGAGGCAGATCCCGACACTTTTCAAGCTCAAAAGGCAGCTACCTATCAGCAATATCAAGGTGAAAAGTTGCGCAGACGATTTAATGCCTATTCTTATATGACATTGTCTAAAACATTTGATACTCACAATGTCGGTAGGGGACGTGGTGGGGTGGAGAAGGCGCTGCAAACGGTAAGCGCCCGAACGTTGTGTGTTGGGATTTCTGATGATCAATTGTTTCCGGCTCATGAGGTAGAGTATATGGCCCGGCATATTCCGGGGGCTTGTTACGCTTGGTTGTGTTCCGATTTTGGGCACGACGGTTTTTTGTTGGAATGGGAGGCGTTGACTAAAA
>WQYK01000208.1 GCA_009781275.1 Bacteroidales bacterium
CCTGTTTTACGGATAAATGAAGTTTTTGAATCGGTAGTTCGTCAGGCAGAGGGAAAATTTGTGTATGAAAAAGCCGCCGTACAAGCTTCAAACGCACAGGTAAAGCAGGCGTTGGAAATGTTGATTATGGCGGGTTTGGTCTATCCTGTAAAACACACTGCCGCCAATGGCATTCCTTTAGGCGCAGAAATCAATCCAAAATTTCAACGAATGTTTTTGTTTGACACAGGACTTTTACAGCAGGTTTTAGGGCTTGATATGTCACAGATTTTTGTTACGGACGACTTCAAAACGATCAATCGTGGCGCAATTGCCGAAATTTTTGTTGGCTTGGAATTGCTCAAAGGCTCTTCGTGCTACCATCCGGTTTCGCTCTATTATTGGCAGCGCGAAAAATATCAAAGCAGCGCACAGATTGATTTTTTGCTGCAAAAAGGCGAACAAATGATACCTGTCGAAGTAAAAGCCGGCACGCAGGGCGCCATGCAAAGTTTGCATTTATTTATGAAAGAAAAAGGAATTGCAAAAGGCATTCGCACTTCGCTCGAAAATTTTGCGCGTTACCAAAATATTGACGTTTATCCTATGTATGCGATTTCAAACCTGTTTAACCCAACAACCAATTAATCACATTTATCTGTCGTACTCCAGCAACTGCTATGCCACCGGAGCGGTCAGCGGCACTAGTAGTGTTGGCGGCGTAGCGGGTGTTAATGACGGCAGCATAAACAACTGTGTGGCGCTTAATCAATCCATTAGCGCATCCGGGTTTGCTGGGCGCGTGATAGGAACTAACTCCGGTACGCGAACCAATAATGCCGCTTGGGTAAATATGCTTGTGCGTGGTGCAACGGTAAGCGGCGCAGCAGGAGACAAAAATGGCGCGGATATGACTTTAATCGAAATCAGCTCAGGAGACGGTACGCTCGGCGGTCGCTTTAGTGCGCCTGATTGGGTGATTACTGCGGGCAAGTTGCCTGTTCTTTCGAGCTCTCAAAATAGTGATATTCCGGCACATATATTATAGGATAAAAGAACGAAGAGCCTCCTTAGGGGGGCTTTTGTGCTTTGTGTTGCGGTTGATTGGTCGCTGCTAAAAGTTGTTCTTGTAGAAGCCTTTGCCCTGTTTATGCTAAAGCATACCGTTAGGCGGAGCTCGGATGAAAAATTTGGAAATGACAACTGAGAATTAAGAACGACTGCTTTGTGTTGGATTGCGGTTCATTAGTCGCTGCCAAAAAGTGTCGTTTTCTAAATTTTTGTCCAAGTAGGCGCGTAATTCACTAAAAGTCATGTCTTTTGTTTTTTCATAGACTTTTGCCTGAATCTCATCTTTCATTTTTAAGCAATCAAAAGTCTTTTCCATAGTTTACTAAATCTTTGGGATTCCTAATTTCAAGCGTCTGATAACCGTTCTTAAGGTTTACCGCATTATACTCCTTTATACGGATTAGATTTACAATGTGTTTAAAGTTCCAACTTGCCAAAACATCCACTTTGTTTATTGTCGCAAGAGCAATGTGTCTACAATCATCCAAACTTGTTTTTCCGACAACCTTTTCTGCTATATACTTATCAGCAAGTTCTTTTGATTCATCTGTCATCGTAACCGGTTCAAGCTTATCACCTGAATAATTATCTAAAAGATTTCTCACGTGCTCCGGTGCATTTATTAATTCCTCACGTAACAAGTCCGATATGACAAATAAAATTTCGTCATCTTCAAGTCGTTGAAAAAGTAGTTTGGTCTCTTTTTCAAATTCGTCATCAAAAAAACCTCCTACAATCGAAGTGTCAATATAAACTCGTTGCCGTTTCATTATTATAACCTCTCTAAATTATCTTCTCGCAAATATAGGCATAATAGTCAAAAAATACAATATTTGAGCAATAAAATGATGAAAAAGCCCGCAAGCTACCCAAACCACTATTGCCATTAAAGCCTGTATAATTTTTTCCGATAAATGGGCGTCACAAAGTTTATCATTTAATTTCTTAAATTTGCGCCTGAATTTCTATTTAAGCAATGCGACCAGTCCTCATCATCATCAAAATCACTACCGATATTCATTAATCATTAATACAAAAAACTGATGTTAAACAAAACTCTCCTCTCCCTGTTTTTTGCCTGCGTGCTCACGATTGCCTGCACACCCGATCACGACTGCTGCATTTCCCCGTGATCCATGTTGACCCCGACCCCGTCACCATTGGCGGCGCTGCCAACTCAACCGTTGATGTCACCCTCATTTGCCCTATGGGATGGACGCTCCACGACCTGCCGGACTGGCTCACCGCCTCTCCCGCCGCCTCTCCTACAGGCACAGGCGCCTTGGGCGCTCCCGTCACCTTTACCGCCCAAGTCAACCCCAACACCTCAACCCGATCCGCCACCCTCACTTTTACGGCATCTAACGGCGACAAGGTCAAACTTACGGTGACACAGGCAGTGAACTCGGGATTTTCTCTGACCCTTGCCCACGTTACCGGACAGACCGACGGTTACGGTACGGTTGAAATTACCACAGGCGCCGCTACCGACAACATTGGCGGAACATCCGTAACTGTTAAGGCTAATCCCGCAGGTGTATATACGTTTCTCAAATGGGTAGCCACCAACGATAGAGGCGCAACGGCTGTGCAGAATGGCGCAACGGATGCAGCGGCAGAATTTACCTTTGACATTACCGCCAACACCACCCTTTACGCCGTGTTTCAGGGTAACGGCACCGCTGCCGCTCCTATTGAGGTTGCCACTGTTGCCCAATTAAACGATGTACGCAATCAATTGTTGTGGAATTACATACTTATGGCCGACCTTGACCTGGGCGTAAATCCTTACAACACAGACTCGGGATGGAGCCCCATAGGTACCTTTACAGGCGTCTTTGACGGCAACGGACATACCATTTCCAATCTCTATATCAACCGCGGCGGCTCAGACAATATTGGTCTCTTTCGCTATGTC
>WQYK01000209.1 GCA_009781275.1 Bacteroidales bacterium
CGCCCTTGAAATCCGCTCAAAAAGACCCGTTTTGGTCTTCTCCAATCCACGCTTTAGCGCCTGATGCTCCTGCGAATCGGGATCCTTTGATTTAGATGAAAATATTCCGAATAAAGCCATAATCGTGTTTGTGATCTGCAAAGGTAAACAAGATTGATTAAAAGACAAAAGCCGCCTCTGTTACTGAAGCGGCTTGTCCCATGATCTCTACACAAATTGTGTCTATTGTTGCTCTGCGAAAAAGTCTTTCACCTGCTCAGTCGGCACGATCTCCTCTCTAAAGGCGTAAGCGCCGGAGCGATTCGAGCGCACTAAGCGGATACATTTCACTACATTTTTAACGGAGACCTTGCTCCCGCCAAAAGCTGCTACTGCTTTTTTTGCCATGACCTATTACGTTTTACTTAATTTCTTTATGAAGAGTCGTTTTTTTCATAAAAGGATTGTACTTCTTACGTTCCAACCTTTGGGTGGTGTTCTTCTTATTTTTGGTGGTAATGTAGCGGGAGATGCCCGGAACACCGCTCTCTTTTTGCTCGGTGCACTCTAAAATTACCTGTATTCGGTTGCCTTTTCCTTTTTTTGCCATAACTCAAACATTACACGAGGTTAACTAATCCATTTGCCTGAGCCTCTTTGATGGTTGCGCTCAAACCGTTTTTATAGATGGTGCGAAGTCCCGCTGCGGAGACTTTTAACGTAACAAAGCGTTTCTCTTCTTCAAACCAAAAGCGCTTTACTCTTAGGTTGGGAGCAAACTCCCTCTTGGTTTTACGATTCGAGTGCGAAACGTTGTTCCCAATCATCCTCTTTTTTCCTGTAACTTGACAAACTCGTGCCATTTCTCAACTATCTAATGATTAAATATCCCCATTTTTGGGGCTGCAAATATCCGAATTTATTTTTAAACCACAAAATGATTTTCTAATTTTTCAATTTTTGCAAACAACGTGAATGTTTTTTTTCTAATTTTGCACAATCCTGTATTAAAATTCAACCCTTATGGCCCGTTATCTTGATCCCAAAGCCGACTTGACCTTTAAACGCATTTTTGGTCAGCATCCAAAGCTGATAATCAGTTTTCTCAATGCGGTAATGCCATTTGAGCCCAACAACTATATTGTAGAAGTAGAGTATTTGCCCTCAGAAATGGTACCTGAAAATCCTGGCAGGAAATACTCCATTGTTGATGTCAGATGCACCGATAACCACAAGCGTCAGTTTATTGTTGAGATGCAATCTAATTGGGAATCAGGATTTATGAATCGTATCGTATTCAACGCAGGCAAGGCTTATGTACAGCAACTTGGGAAAGGAGAAGAGTACGACCTTCTTCAACCGGTATATACCCTTGCCATCCTCAACGAAAACTTTGACCACAAAACCGAACGGTTTTACCATCACTATAAGATTGTAAACGTAGAAAATACCAACGAAGTCATCGAAGGGCTTGAATTTGTCTTGGTGGAATTGGTCAAGTTTCACCCCGATAGGATGGCCGACCGTAAGCTTGCAGTATTATGGTTGCGTTTTCTTAAAGAAGTAAATGAAAGTCTAAAGACGTTACCGCCGGAAATGATGGAACACGAAGATATTCGTATGGCAGCCGAACTGTGTGAAGAAGCGGCATTCACCCCGGAGGAGTTGGCCGCCTATGAAAAATATTGGGACATGGTGCGCACAGAAAGAACGGCCACTAAAAGCGCGATAAAGAGAGGAGAAGCAAAAGGACGCGCAGATGAAAAGGCAGAAATCGCCCTAAAAGGGTTAAATATGGGAATGTCTGTCCAAGATGTGAGCAGGCTAACAGGTCTATCCAAACAACAAATCGATGAAGTGATTAAAAGCTGCTCCTAAACAACCTTTTCCACCTGATATTTTTAGGAAAAGCCTTATAACTGTCTGTCGAAAACCAAATAAACGAAGGCGAGCCCACAACGTGATCCTCAGGGACAAACCCCCAGTAGCGAGAATCGGAAGAGTCGTGGCGGTTATCTCCCATCATAAAATAGTAGTCCATTTTAAAGGTATAGTGGTCTGATGGCGCTCCGTTGATGTAGATTTGTTCCTCTTTTACCTCTAATTTGTTTCCTTCATATACGCCAATAATCCGGTCGTATATAGGGAGGTTTTCAAGTGTAAGCGTTACGGTGACTCCTGCTTTGGGAATCCAAAGCGGGCCAAATTGGTCTCGCGTCCATTGGAAACTCTCGGCGAAGGGAAAGATGGTCAGAGGGCTGTCGGGGTAGTCGGGCGGATAGTCGTCCATGTTGGGCCGTACTTCTATGACGTTGCTGAGGTTTTTGATCTCTGTAACGTTCTCCAAAGTCAGCGCCAAAGCGGGGTATTGAGAGGAGTAAGGATCAAAATAGATACCGGAAAGGGAGATCCCCATTCTATCCATGATTCGCTCATTAATAGCCACACCATTGGTAACAACTTCATACGTGCTTTGAATGCCGGGGATCGGCTCCTGTGCCACTCCATTGATAAAGACCCAACCGTTACGCACCTCCAGACTATCTCCGGCAACAGCCACGCAACGCTTTACATAGTGATCTCTTTTATCGACCGGCCGGGCTACGATGGGCCCAAACCTTTGGATGGTGAGGTTTCTGCCAAATAGGCGTGCATACCTGTGGTAATCCTCACCGGGAATCTGAGTGAGCACCGTATCTCCGTGGGGGAAATTAAAGACCACAATATCGTTCCGCTTTACTTTGGAGTAACCGGCCATCCTGCGGTGGTCATTTTGAATCCATGTAAGGTAAGACTCTCCGCCAACCACAGGAATTACATTATGAATCAAAGGTATGGACAAAGGGGTTTGGGGCACTTTGGGGCCGTACTTTATCTTACTTACAAAGAGATAGTCGCCCGTCATCAAGCTGCGCTCCATAGAGCCGGTGGGAATCACGTAGGCCTCAATGAAGAACATCTTGATAAAGGTGGCGGCAACCAAG
>WQYK01000210.1 GCA_009781275.1 Bacteroidales bacterium
AGATGAAACTTGATTTTCAAAAGTATATAGATGTCCGTAGATATCTTTCAACATTGCCCCATGGCCGTCGGCGCCCATGCCTGTTGTGTTGGCGCCGTTGTTGTATTGGTAGTAGTGTGGGATGCGTGCGGCGGCGGTGGAGTAGTCGATCTCTCCCGCTTTCCAAATCGAGGAGGTGGGATAGGCGTTGCGAATCTCCACCGATACAAGGTCGTAATTCTCTTTTAACTCGTTAATGACGTCAAAACGCGCCTGATTTCGATTGAGCAAAACATGGACGTGGAACTGCTCCCTTGCTTTTTCTACACGACTGTTCATCAGCAGTCCGCTGGGGGCAATGCCCAAAGTGCCGCCCACAGCCCACGCACGAGCCTCAGACATGACCTGATTCTCGGTCTTATTGACCCATTGGAGCATCCATGGAGTAACTTCCAAATCGTCCAAGTAACGCTTGCCGGCAACTCCGTCGATATTGGCAATAACCAAAATGTGATACGGGTCGGTTACATTGACCTCTGTCCCGCGCAGGTCAATGTCAATGTTGCTTCCTATGGTCAGCGGGCCCGTGACCTCCACATAATCGACAAACATACCATTACGTGTGGTATTAGGCTCAAAAAAAAGAAGATAGAGGCTCGTAATTTGGTCTTCTCCCAACTCAGGCGCAATGGTAGAGCGCGTAATCGCCGACTCAGCGCCCAAGCCCTGTACATCGACATAGAGACGTAAGGTGTTGACGGGTACCTTCTCTTCCTCATCATTCCATAACAACGATTCCCGAGAACACGAGCCAAAGAGCAGGGCGGCAACACCTAACCATGTAAATAAGATTCTTTTCATATCGATCTGTTTATTTTTCTCTTTTCTTTTAAAAATCAGTTCCATAATCACCACCATCAATCCAGTCGCCTGACTCGGCATCTCTTTGTAGGATGGTAATGTCAAATTTGATCCTGCTTGCCGTAATGGTGAGCGTGGATGGATTGTCCAACGTGCCGTAGGGCAACTTAGAGGTGAACAGGAAAAAGGTGACGCCGTTTTCTTCTTTAATTTCAACCCTAAAGCGATCGTTCTCAATCACTGTTTTGTCCATCGGATTGGGAAAGTGGCCGCCGTCGCTCAACTCCATAGCTAACTTGCTAAGCGGAATGTTTGTACGAAATACAATCACGTCATTGGAGGCGATGTTGCGGTAGACGACTGCCGTACGGTCGTCCCGGTTTTCGTTACGGCTGTTTTGGAGCATCATGTAGTACATCCCGTCAAAGATGATTTCGCTCATATTCATCTCATCCCATTCGTAAATCTCTACAATCATGTTCATGGGAATCGATTCGTATGCCGTCTCCACATCTTCGTATCCACCCCCTATCACACCTGTTATACTGATTTGATAGAGGTGGTTGCGAAGAATGTTTATGAGGTTTTTGTTGATCAAAAAGTCTACGCGGTAGAACGATTCTGTAGTACTGCCTTTGTAGTATCCGCCCAAGACTAAAGCCGTACGGTTTTTGTGGTTGAGGTCGCCGGAGGTACCGTTTGTCCCCATTTTGATGTCGGATTCGGGAATATAGATATCTTGTGTAGTGTAACCATTTGGAGTGGCGTATGCAAACCTTATTTTAGAGTCAGTCACCGAAAAGGCCGTTGTCCCCGAGGGAATGGTTGGCTCATCAACTGCTTTGGTAATATCGGGCGCAACGGCGTATCGGTTGTTGGGTCTTATCACATAGACGTGTGCTAATGTGAAAGGGATGAGATTGTTAGTGGCATCCATGCCGTCCCATGACCACATTTGGGTAGCGCTGTTGTACGACCGCGCCCCCACTCCTGCGTCGATACGTGCTATGGCGCGCAACAGTTGCACTGTCTGGTTGTTATTTCCGGGCTCAATGTACAGCGCCTCACTTTGGCCCCACATGGGCACTGTCCCGCCGGATGGGTACATTTTATCGACAATCTGGTCGTATATTTTTGCCATTACGTTGGGGTAGTTACGATTTGTAATGTTTGATACGTCAAAACCAATGGTGTTTTCCAATATTGCCTCTGCGTTGGCAAGTACGACTAACTTGTAAGTATCCAAGGTGTTTTTGCTTTGAGCAAGGGTAATGACAAATGACCCCTCTCCGCTAAAGTCAGGATTAGGGTGTCCGGGCGAGCTTGTTACACTTCTCCCCTCTTTGATTGATACGAGTTGATTTGTTTTATCAAAGACCAGCACATATACATCGTTAATTGTATTCTCCTCTGCAAAGGTGAGTGCACGGGTTTGACTCCCGCGGGCCCTGATTCGCAGGGTAAGGTTGGCGTCTTCTTTGTTCAGCGAATCGGGGCCGGTCAACATCCGCTCCATGCTGCACGAGGTAACTAATGCAAGAGTTGCTGTCAGGAGTAGTAAATGATTGCTCGTTTTCATATCTGTTTTTTTTCTGATTTCATAAGTCTTATCAATATTTGCACGTGCAAAGGTATGATTGTCAATAGCTTTAATCCAATCATTTTCTGTTTTTACACTGTTATTATCAAACATATTTGTCCCCGTTTTTTCTTTTTTGGCACATAAATTGCATCAATATAACCTTCAACAAGCTCCATTCCTCTCTTTTTGTTCCTGAGCCGCAGGATGGCCTCAGGAACTGTGTCAACCCGATAAAATGAAAGAGAATATTTTTTGTCTAACTTTGCAGCCAATTCAACAACCAACATGAAACAATTTTTTTACGATAACTTTCTAAATACGATTGAGAAACATTATCCTCGAAAGTCAGATTTGGCTAATGCCCTAATGGAAATACTTCCCTTAGAGAAGGAGAGTGTCTACCGCCGATTGCGCAAGGATGTCTATTTTTCTGCCGAGGAGGTGATGCAAATTGCTCAGGCGTGGGGCATTTCGCTCGACAACCTTATTTCCGCAAATCCC
>WQYK01000211.1 GCA_009781275.1 Bacteroidales bacterium
AAGAACTCTTTTAAGGCGTTGTACAACTTTTCGTCCACCAATTGGTCGGTCTCCACGTCGTCGCTGGTGATCATATATTTGGTGGTAATCTTCATTTGGCTCTTTTGGTTTTGACCGCCAAACTGTTTTACCTCTACCGATTCATGAAATTCGTCAAGAACTGCGGAGCGTATTTCATTGGTACTCACCTCCTGATCAAAACGAACCACGTACGTACGGCCCCCGGTAAAGTCAACACCGTAAGAGAAACCTTTGGTAAAGATAAACGCAAGGCTAATCACAACCAACGAGGTGGAGATCATATAGGCATATTTCCTAAGGGATACAAAGTCAATCTTTGTGTTTTTTAAGAAATTGCGGGTAAGGTCATTGTCAAATTTAATGTTTTTGCCGCTCTTTAGACGCGCTTCAAAAATGAGGCGGGTGATAAAGATAGAGGTCAATAACGATGTAATCAAACCGATTACAAAAGTGGTGGCAAATCCTTGTACCGGACCCGAACCAAAGAGCATCAAGATAATCCCTACAATAAGAGAGGTAAGGTTACTGTCGATAATGGCCGAATAGGCGTTTTTATAACCGTCCGCAATGGCAAGCCTGAGCCCTTTTCCCGCTCGAAGCTCCTCTCGCGTTCGCTCATAGATGATCACGTTGGCGTCGATGGCCATACCTATGGTCAGCACAATACCGGCAATACCGGGCAGGGTGAGCACCGCACCAAATGAGGCCAAAGCGCCTATTAAAAAGAGCACATTGCACAACAGGGCAATATTGGCCACGATTCCGGCATGGTTATAGAAGAAGATCATGTAGATCAACACCAGTATAAAGGCAATCACAAAGGAGATTAAACCGGCGTTAATCGATTCTGCTCCCAAAGAAGGCCCTACAACCGCCTCCTGAATGATTCTTGCAGGAGCGGGCAGCTTACCCGATTTAAGCACGTTTGCCAAGTCGTCCGCCTCGCTGATGGTGAATTGTGCCGTAATCATTGAACTTCCTCCGGTGATCTCGGTTTGTACGGTAGGTGCAGAGTAGACCATATCGTCCAAAACAATGGCAATCGCTTTGCCAATGTTGTCGGCGGTAAGACGGGCCCAAACACGGGCGCCCTCTGCATTCATGGTCATGCTCACATGCGGAACGTTGGAGGTATTTCCAAACGAGGTTCTGGCGTCAGTAATCACACCGCCGTCCAGAGGGGCCTTTCCGTCACGGGTATTTTGTTTGATGGCATATAATTCGTAATAAACTCCATTGGGGTCAAAGTCAGACGCCTTTACGCCCCACATGGGAACAAATCCCTGAGGAAACAGCGTTTGAATCTGGGGAATCCTAAACCAGGCGCCCACTTTAGCGGTATCGCGGTAGTGCGCCATACCAATCACCGGTCCGGGCATAATCTGTCCCTGGGAAACCCTTGGATTAAGCGCTGCAAAGAGCGGATTTTGCTTTTCATAAGCGGCAAATTCGTCGGAAGAGCTTTCTGCCTCTGTAAGTTGCGCAAGCAAATCTTCATCGCTTTGTTCTTCGGACAGGGTGTCGGCAGGGGTTACAGACTCCTCTTCATGCCCCTCCTGACTCGCAATCATTCCACGAATCAGAGTGTTGGCCTCTTCAAGGGCCGATATGATCTCCCTGTTGTCAAAGGTCTCCCAAAACTCTAAAGAAGCGGTTCCCTGCAACAGTTTGCGCACACGCTCAGGCTCCTTGACGCCGGGCAACTCAACCAAAATACGTCCGGAATTACCGGAGCGCTGAATATTAGGCTGGGTGACGCCAAAACGGTCAATACGGTTACGTAAAACGTTAAACGAGTTGGAAACGGCGCCTTCCGCTTCTGTCCGGATCACCTTGAGTACCTCTTCGTTGGTACTCTCCGGTTTGATCCGGTCGCGCAAGTCGTATGTTCCAAAGATTTGCGACAGACGTTGCCCGGGGGCGACCTGATTCCACGCCTCACCAAAGAGGGTGATCAGATCGGAGCGACTATTGGCCTGATTCTCTTTGGCCAACGCCAATGCCGATGTGAACGCAGGAGCGGTGCTATTGTTAGCCAACGCCTTGATCATATCCTCCATCGATATTTCGAGTGTCACATTCATACCCCCCTTGAGGTCGAGACCCAGGTTGATTTCTTTCTCTTTAATCTCCTTATAAGTAAAACCTAAGAAAACCTTTTCGGCCGTAATGGAGTCGAGATAATAACGCTCTTTCTCACGCCCGATAGAATCGAGATAAAAGGCTCGATCCCACTCGTGTAGGGCAAGAAATGCCGGTGTGGTTTGTACTTGTTCTACTGCGTTTTGAGCATAAACTCTCGCTTTGCTCTCCTGATTGCGTGTTGCCCATGTAAAAGAGATTTGGTATACACAGGCCAGCCCGATTAAAATCGCCACAAAACGAATGGCTCCTTTGCTTTGCATGGATGTTTTTAGTATTTAATTGTACAACTTTATTCTAAAAGAGGGCACAAATGTACAATTTTTTCCTTAAATGGGAAGAAACTTCTATTTTTGTTAGTTAATTTTATCGTAAATGAGGGGCTTTTTGTCAGGATTTATACTTGTTATGCTTTCAATAACAGCGCTTTGTGCACAAGATGTGCTTGCGCAAAGAATGTTTTTTGAGGGTGACAGTCTGCGCCGTGTTTATCGTTTTGAGGAGGCCATCGAGGCGTATCAGGAGGCTATTGGCATCTCCCTCGACTCACTTTTCAAAAACAGGGCGGAGTTTAACACCATCTTGTGCGAAAACGGCCTCAACATGCTCCGGTATGCCGTCGACCTCAAAGTGCTTGGATCGGCAAAAATCCCCAGAGAGTCGTTTTACCTCTACCTTAATTTGGACCCTCAAAGTTTTTGGGCAATGCCTCCGACGGGTCTCTTTTCCGAAATTTCCGAAGATTAT
>WQYK01000212.1 GCA_009781275.1 Bacteroidales bacterium
AGTTGTGTCCGCGCTCCTGCGGAGATTGTTTCATATCTAAGTAGGTGTAGGAGCCGGGTTGCATCACCACGGCGTGTCCCTTTTGTATTGCTTCGAGCTCTTTTCTTGGACTTCTCCACGCAGTTACTGCTGTAGATGGATGTAATGAGCCTCTGTCAATAATTTCGTCCCAACCAATCATCTTTTTGCCGTACTTATGTACGATCTGCTCCATTATCTTTACAAAATAGGTTTGCAAGTCCATGATGTCGGTCATGCCCTCTTTGGCAAAAAGCGCTTGACAATGGGGGCACTCTTTCCATGGCGCAGGGTTTACTTCGTCTCCGCCTATGTGAATGTACTCCCACGGAAAGAGTTTGGCCATTTCGGCAATGATGCCCTCTAGCATCTTATAGTTGGCTTCACGACCCACGCACCAAAGGTTCAAATTCTCACCATTTACGCTAAGACTTAGGTCGTTGCTTTCGCAGCGAATTTCGGGATAGGTGGCAACAGCCGCTTTAGCGTGCCCGGGCAGGTCAACCTCAGGAATGATGTTGATGTGCAACTTTTGGGCGTATGCAACAATATCTTTGATCTCTTGTTGGGTATAGAAACCTCCGTACCTTTTGCCTCCCGATCCGTATGTGGGAGGAAGCACCTCATTGGGGCCTCGCCAACCGCCCAGTTGTGTCAGTTTGGGATATTTTTTGATCTCTAATCGCCATCCGTTATCGTCGGTCAGGTGCCAATGAAACACATTTAGTTTGTGCACGGCCATCCAGTCTAAGTATCTTTTAACGGTGGCCACGTCGTAGAATTGTCGAGATACGTCCAACATAAAACCGCGGTAACCAAAGCGCGGATAGTCTTTGATCGACACACATGGGATTGTCCACTCTTCCCAGCCCATCACTTGCCCCGAATAGACCACGGGCGGGAGTAGTTGCAACAGCGTTTGGACTCCGTAAAAGAGCCCCGAAGCATCTGCGGCCACTACCATAACTTGATCTGCGTTGACAGAGAGTGTATAACCCTCTTTTTGAATCTCTTTCGTATTGCCGGAGAGCTCTAAAATAATGTCTCCCACTCTTTTTTGTGTCTGAGGGAGTGTGGTTTTTATGATCGGAAGCGTATATTTTGTGGCGGGACGGAGTTTGGCTGCCAAGTGATTTGCAGTCTCTTCAGCCCCTGAAGTAATTATTATGCGACTGTTGGGTAGCAGGTGAAAGTTGCCTTGATGCAATGCTGTTTCAACAGGCAGCGGTACAAGGTCTAATGAATTTTGTGCAGATGCAAAAGCGGGAATGGCCAGCATGATCAAAATGGAGAGATAAAATCGTTGCATATATATAAGGTATGGTTAGTGATGATTAAAGCGGATAGAGTAGATAGGGTTTGCGGTCTTTGATAAATTGCTCCACGTCCTCTTTCCAAAGCTCTTTGATCTCATCGGCGCTTTTGCCCTCTAAGATCATGGTACGGGCGTAAGAGACACCAACCAACCGCTCAAAGGAGGAGCGAAAGAACGCTTCACCGATTTGGGTCGCGTTGTTCAGGTTTTGGTACGCATCAACGATATATTTTAAGGTAAAGCCGTCAGCAAAGATCTCTTCGTTAGAAGGTCCTGTCCTCAAGTCAACGCCGTGGCATAGTAAATTCAACTGCGGCGATCTGGGCGCAGCGGGCACAGACAAGGGCGTAAAGCTAAAATCGTAACCGGTCATCTCGGAGTGCCCGTAGATTTGGAATGGCCAATCGGTCCCACGTCCCAAACTAACCACCGATCCTTCAAAGGGACAAAGAGCTGGATAGAGGTAGATCGATCTATCGTTGGGGAGGTTGGGAGACGGAGGAATAGGAACGTGATAGAGCGTTTGGTGGGTGTAGTTTTTGCACTTTATGACCGTGACGTCGCATTGAAGGTTATCCTTTAGCCAATTTTCTCCATTGATCATGCCCGTCAACTCTCCTAAAGTCATCCCGTGTACCACAGGGACGGGAATAATGCCTACAAAAGAGCGGTGATTTTCTATATCAAGCAGAGGACCATCTACATAGTGCCCATTTGGATTGGGACGGTCTAAAAGGATCAGCGGAACTTGATTTCGTGCACAAGCCTCCATCAGGTAGTACATTGAGGTCATGTAGGTATAAAAACGTAAGCCAACATCTTGAATATCATAAATCATAACATCTAACTGCTGCATCATGGAGTCGGTGGGCATGTTTCGGGCGCCATAGATAGAGACGATAGAAATACCTGTGTCGGGATCGATCTCATCGCCCACATAACCGCCTGCGCTGACGGCGCCCCTAAATCCGTGCTCGGGTGCAAAAATGGTTTGGATATCGACCCCAAGCGAAACCAACGAATCAACTAAGTGCGTATTGCCTATCATCGCGGTGTGGTTGGTGAGAATGCCTACGCGTTTATTTTGCAGTAGGGGGAGGTATTCATCGATTTGTTCTGCGCCGACGATGACTTGCGCTTCTTGTTTGGATTGTGTGCAACATGCAGAGATAGAAAGGCACACACAGAACAGGACTTGTGTAAAAAACATTTTTTTCATGACAGAGTGTTAGGTTAATGAAATATTTGGGCCTAAAGTTAGAAAAAAAACCGTAAAATTGCATTAAATTTCTTTTTTGATATGTCACAACCCCTTATTTCTAAAATTCCCCAAGGGCCCTTGGCCCAAAAGTGGACGTCCCATAAGGATACGCTTCGATTGGTTAGTCCTGCTAATAAGAGAAAGTTAGAAATTATTGTAGTGGGAGCGGGACTGGGCGGCGCTTCTGCGGCTGCCTCTTTGGGAGCGCTTGGCTATAACGTAAAAGTCTTTTGCATCAACGACTCTCCCCGCAGGGCGCACTCTATTTCGGCACAGGGAGGGATCAATGCAGCAAAAAATTAT
>WQYK01000213.1 GCA_009781275.1 Bacteroidales bacterium
CACCCCATGCTCCCGACGATTGCGCCCAAGCGCGGTGCATCGTGTCGGTATTAAAGACCAAAGCCACATTACCTTGCTTATCTACGCAAATAATGCCGCCTCCAGAGCCTTCCATTTTATCGATCTTATTCCAGATCACTTCATTTGCGGCATCCTGTAAAGAGAGCCCTTTGTGTTCCATAAGGGAGGATACTTGATAGGCAACCACTTGACGAATCCACAGCTCGCCATGCCCCGTTCCGGAAATGGCTACGGTGTTGTTATTGGCATAAGTGCCTGCCCCTATAATGGGTACATCCCCTACCCTGCCCCACATCTTGCCGCTCATCCCTCCTGTAGAGGTGGCTGCAGCCAAATTGCCGTTGACGTCCAAGGCAACACAACCAACGGTGCCCCTTGGGTCTTTGGCTTCTCTTTGTTCAAGAATTCTGCGAACCTGCTCCAAACGGGCGGGAGTGGCAAAATATTCGTTCTCTACAATCTCTACGCCTTGCGTCTTGGCAAAGGCAGAGGCGCCCGTACCAATGAGCAATACGTGCGGCGTCTTCTCCATCACCAAACGGGCGGTGGAAATGGGGTTTTTAACGTCGGTGACGCCTGCAATGGCTCCGGCCATTAAGTTGCTGCCGTCCATAATGGCGGCGTCCAACTCAAAGCGCCCCTCTGCGGTGGCCACAGCGCCGTGACCTGCGTTAAAATGAGGACAATCTTCTAAATAGCGCACCACTGCCTCTACCGCATCCAAGGCGACTCCTCCGGAGGCTAAGATCTCTTTTCCAATGTTAAGCGCCTCTGTTAAGTGTTGCTCAAAAGTGGCCAATCGTTCGGGAGTCATAGGGGTAGAGAGGTTGCCGGCTCCGCCGTGAAGGGCAATGGCCCACTCTTGTGGTTCGTCTTTGGGTTGTGTACACATTGTCATCGTAAAGATAATCAAACAAGTAGCAACACACAAATAGAATGACTGTTTTTTCATATATGTGAGGTTTAAGGATTTCACTTTTTACTCCTCTTTACCCCTAAAGGCAAAAAAGCGGGTAAATATAAGAATAAAGCGACAAAAGAAAAAAGCATTCCGCCCATAGCGCCCACCGCAAAGGAGAACCAAAAGACCTCTTTGGGTCCCTCCATTAAAAAGGGAATCAATCCCAAAACGGTGGAAAGAATCGTCAGCGAAATGGGTATAATCTTATGGTTGAACGCTTTTGCATAGAGATGAACTGCCCTGCGATAGTCGTAACGAAACGTGGGAAGCGCGCCCGAAGCGTCGGGTCTCCCTTTGGTAATCAAATTGTATTCGTTCACAAAATAGATGCCGGCATTAATCACAATGGCGCAAAGGAGGATCATCGACGCAAAACCTCCTTGGTCAAAGTGAAATCCCGATATATAAAAGGTGAGAAAGACGCCTATAAAGGAGAGGGGAATGAGTGATATGATGATAAAGGGCTGTTTGAGCGATTCAAAGAGAATGGCGCACATAAAGTAGATAATCACAATAATGAGAAAGAGGAGGCGGTATTGCTTCTTGTTGGAAGCGTCCCACCAACCGCCATACGATTGTCTCTCTGCCTTGTACCCTACCGGAAGGACGGTTTTGAGGTGTTGAAGCTCGTCATCTAATACTCTGTTGGCTAATGTAGAAGTCCCAACAAAATCAAAACCCAACCTAAGCATATATTGCTGATTCTCCTTATAGATGTTGTTGCCTGTGCGTCGTTTTTCAATCGTCCCCAACTCCGACAGCTTCATTTGTCGTCCGCCGATGTCCAACAAATCGTTCTCAATGTGCCATTTGTCAAAAGCGTCTTTATGGCCCGACACCAGCTGGATGTTGACGGCATTGCCGTTTTCGTAGAGGGTGGCGACTCTGGTATCGAGGAGTTGCTGCCGCAAAAAGGTGTAGTAGTTGTTGAGCGACCACCTGTTGTAGGCGATTTGTTCTTGATTGTAGTCGATATAAAACTCGGTATTTGCCTCTGCGCGATATCCGTCCGACTGGCTGTATACCAAAGCCCTTGAAATTCTTCTGTTCTCAAGCAGGCGCGCTGCGGCGTCCGACGCCAATTCGTAGAGCTTGTCGTAGTTGTAACCCGAAAAGAGTACCTGATAGCTAAAGTACTCTCCTGTAGTCACATGATTGCTAAAATACTGGTCATCTATTCCCGAAACCGCCCAATTGGCGGCGCCGGCAATAGTGGCGCGGTAGATAATCTCCTGTTTTAGTTGCAACGGAAAAGCGGAGTGTTCATACTCCTTTCTAAAGGTGACGGTCATGCTGGCGTTACGCGCCTGCACCGTCGTTTCAAACATATCTACCTGATCATATTGGCTGACGTAGTTCTCCATGCTCTTCATCACCTCATTCATCTGTTCTACGGTAGAACCCTCCGGCATTGAGGCGCGAATGTTGATCGACAACCGGCTGGGGTCGCGAAAACCAAGGCGGCTTGAGTTTTTGGAAAAGAGGCGCAACGTCCCGCCCATCATCGGCTCCAACACCGGCTTCCCTTTGGTTTGATACCAATTTCCCCCCACCGTTTTGTTGTAAAAGCCCCTCCAACCCTCTGTCTCTTGAACGTTTTTATCGTCTTTGAGTACGGCGGGAAGAAGCTGAATGGGGATACCAAATCCCAAAATGCCCGCTATCAGCAGCGCCCACCGCCACCGCCTGAGAAAAAAGATGAGGCGTTCATGCAGCCTGCTCAGCGCCACCTGCCACCTTCGTTGCTTTTTTCGCGCTTTTCTAATGGGATAACGGTCGACCAAAACCGGCACAAAAAACCATGCAATACAGAGCGATACGGTCAGACTGATGATAATCACCTTAGAAAAATCCTCCAACATCCGCCTTGTCTGTTCGGGCATAAAGAAGACCACCGACAAC
>WQYK01000214.1 GCA_009781275.1 Bacteroidales bacterium
GAAGCGTCCACGCTCCCTGTGCGTACAAACCTGTTGAGGTTAGAAATAGAATGATAACGGTAGAAAAAGAGATTCTGAGCATAGTACATATATTTAGTTACAACAGAGGTTGCCAAATATATGCCATGGTGGTTAGATTGCTAAGAATGTGGAATATCAATAATAATCAGAAAAGCAAAAGTGTAAAAAAATTGGACAGGGGTGTCTATATATTGGACAATATGATGAGGGAATTAAGAATAATGCTACCTTTGTCCGGATTTCAAATAAAGATACAAGATTGGGCAATAGAGCGGGAGATATCGAGGCAGCAAGAGTCAAGTTCAATTCGTATGAAAGTGAATGGGAAAAAGCGTACTTTGACGAGTATCGCGGTGGTTATTTAGTAGTTAGCAAAAAACGAATTGAACAGGGAAATCTAAACAAGCAAGAAAAAGAGAAGTACAACAAAGAGTACAGTATGTGCCTCACGCTTGCGCAAAATGGGAATCAAATAGAATACCTCAAAATGACAGAGGGGAGTTTTGATATTTACTTAAACGGCATCAGTGCCGACCTGAAAAAAACGTCAAGTCACAACAATTTGTTGGATTATGCCAAAAAGGCAACACGAGAGCAAGGAGCTGAGATAGTTGTTTTTGAGTTTGAGAAAGAGACTGAAAATATTCACAATGAAATTATCACATTGAAAAACAAGAAAATACACGGGCTTTATTATTTTTCGAAGAATAAAAAAGTGATTCACAACTTTTAAAAATAGGACAGCCCGATTTCTCGGGCTGAACATGCGGGTACGAACCTTTCAGCACATACCTATGAGTTTTTAGTCTCACTCCATTCGCTTATTTTAAATCATGCGAACTTAGATTTTTTGCAAAGATAGCACATTTTTCTCGATTACAAAATTTAATAGTCCTCATTATCCCCAAAATTATTCCTACTTTTGTGTTTCATTTGACGCTATGACCAAAAAAGGCACTCTCTTGGTAGTTGACGACAACAAAGCCATTCTCAACGCAGTTTTGCTATTGGGACGCAGCGTATTTGCCAAAGTGCTCACCCTGCCCTCGCCCAACCGGATTCCATCCCTAATGGAGCAAGAGGCGGTAGATGTGGTGCTGTTGGACATGAACTTCTCTGCCGGCATCAACTCCGGCAATGAGGGACTTTACTGGCTTAGGCGCATCATTGAGAGTTACCCAGACATCCCGGTGGTGCTCTTTACCGCTTACGCCGACATTAACTTAGCGGTAACCGCCGTCAAAGAGGGCGCATTTGACTTTGTGGTAAAACCTTTTGAGAATGCAAAACTCACAGCCACCCTCCTCTCTGCATTACAGTTGCGCTACTCAAAAGCACAGGTAAAACAGTTAAAAGAGCATACCGACGCCCTCAAAGGAGCGCTCACGCCCGAATATGCAGTGATTTGGGGCGCTTCCCCCGCCATGCAGCAGGTACTCAAAACAGTCAAACAGGTGGCCACCACCGACGCCAACATCTTGATAACAGGTGAAAACGGAAGCGGTAAAGAGATTGTCGCCAAAGAGTTGCACCGACTATCCAAGCGAAGCAAAGAGATTATGGTAAACGTCGATATGGGCGCTGTAAGCGAAACGCTCTTTGAGAGCGAACTTTTTGGGTCCCTCAAAGGGAGTTTTACCGATGCAAAGGAAGACCGCGCCGGAAAATTTGAGGCGGCAAACAGAGGCACCCTCTTTTTAGACGAAATAGGAAACCTGAGCTACCCCCTACAGGCAAAACTGTTGGCCGCCATTCAAAACCGACAGATTACCCGCATAGGCGCCACCCGCCCCACCCCCATAGACATTCGCCTGATTTGCGCCACCAACAAAGATTTGCGCGGCATGATTCCACAAGGACACTTTAGAGAAGACCTTTTGTATCGGATTAATACGATTGAAATTGCCATGCCTCCGCTTAGGGCGCGCAAAGAGGACATCATCCCTCTGGCCCAACATTTTCTCAAACAATATGGAGCTAAATACGGCAAAGGAGCGCTCACTATGGACGACCAAACAAAAGAGAAACTTTGCGTTTACCCATGGCCCGGCAATGTACGCGAATTGCAACACACCATAGAAAAAGCGGTCATCTTGTCAAGCGACTCCACCCTGTCGGTCTCCGACTTCCTCCTCTCCCCCGCAAGCGCCCAAACCCATATGCAGACCGGAATGGAGGGCGAGACCTTAGAAGAAATGGAACATAAAATGATTCAACGAGCGCTCACACAACACAACAGCAACCTCTCCGCAGCAGCAGCCAAGTTGGGAATAACCCGTCAGACCCTCTACAACAAAATGAAAAAGTACGGAATCTAAAACATTACCTCACCATAGACCATGGATAAATTCTACCCACTAAAAGTGCTCGCTCTTTTGGGCTGTATCATTGCCTGCTGCGCCGCAGGGGGATACCTGCTCCATATAGGCTTTACGTGGCGGGCTGTTGGCTGTTTTGCGCTTGCAGGAGCGCCCCTTTTCATACTCTTTAGAAGCATCAGCAACGTTCATAAAAAAATCGACTACTTTATTGACGCCATATCCAACGACGACTATACGTTTCGTTTTCCCTCCGCCAAAAAGCTTTGGAGCAGCTCTGCCGATTTAAGTCGACAACTCAATCGCGTAAAAGAGATGATGCAACAAAAGCGCTTGGCCATACAGGAGCAGGAAAAATATTACGAAGTTTTACTTGCCAAAATCAATTCGGGCATCCTGCTGGTGAACAAAACCGACCACGTACTCCAAGCCAACCAAGCCGCGCTCAAGCTCATAAGCCGAGAGATTTTTACCCACCTTTCACAATTGGAGTCTTTTGCGCCCGAACTCTA
>WQYK01000215.1 GCA_009781275.1 Bacteroidales bacterium
AAGCGTCTGCTATCAATTCCTGTGTGTGTGTTGGTTCGTCCGAGGGAAGGGGATTTTGTCTATTCAAGAGAGGAGCTAACGGTGATTATAGAAGATATTTATGCCGCCAAAGAGTTAGGTGCCGACGGCATTGTTTGCGGCGCTTTGGATAGGGATGGAAATATTGATGTAATGGCACTTGAGTTGATGATAAAAGCATCGCAAGGCTTGCCCTTTACGTTCCATCGCGCTTTTGATTTGTGCAGAGACCCCTTTGAAGCGCTTCACATATTGATGGAGACGGGGGTAAATACGCTCTTGACGTCGGGGCAGGCGGCTACTGCCAAAGAGGGGATGGGGTTGATTAAGGAGTTGGTCTCTTTGGCGCAACCCAAGGGTTTGACAGTGATGCCGGGGTGCGGATTGAATGCCTCTAATATTGCCGATGTTGCGTTGACAACAAATGCTGTAGCCATTCATCTCTCTGCCAAAAAGAGAGTTGCCCATTCGTTATCCCCATATAATTATGACCAAACCGATGCAGCTAAAGTAAGGAGTTGCAGAGATATTTTAGATTCTATAACATCAATTAAACCATAACAAAGCCATGAAAAAAATATTATGTATGCTTGCTATTGTTGGCTGCTGTGCCTGTCAACCCAAATCCCAGGCACCGATTGCTAAAGTGATTCCTCACGAACTCAACGAATTTGGGAATACCCGTATTGACAACTACCACTGGATGCGCCTGAGCGACCAACAAAAAAATGCCGCTCATCCCGACGCTCAGACGCAAGATGTAGTCGATTACCTGAATGCAGAAAATGACTACCTTCAAAGTGAGATGGCGCATACCCAAAAACTACAAGATGAGTTGTTTGAAGAGCTTAAAGGGAGGATGAAACAAGATGATGAGTCGGTTCCCTATTTAAGCAACGGTTACTTTTATTGGACAAAGTATGAAACCGGAAAAGAGTATCCTTATTACTATCGCCGTGCAAATAAAGAAGATGCTGTGGATGAGTTGATGCTTGATGTCAATCTTCTTGCTGAGGGTAAAACGTATTGTGCCGTAGCAGGCGTATCGGTAAGCCCCGATAATCGATTGATGGCGTATGCAACCGATTATGTGAGCCGTCGCAATTATACCATTCATTTTATGGATTTGGGTACGGGAGCGCCGGCGGGAGACTCCATTGCCAACACCACCGGAAACGTTGTGTGGGCTAATGACAACAAAACGATCTTTTACATCACCAAAGATCCGCAAACTTTACGCAACAGCCGCCTCTTTCGCTACCGTTTGGGCGCAGAAGCCGGGAGTGCACAGCTTTGTTATGAGGAGAAAGATGAGACTTTTAACATAGGTGTGGGTAAGACAAAGAGCAAAAAATATATTGTGCTCTCTTCTTCCCAAACGCTCACTTCCGAAACACTCATTTTGGATGCAGATAAGCCGGATGGTGCATTTAAGGTGTTTACACCACGGTCTCACAATCATCTTTATAGGGTTGACCATATTAACGGCGTCTTTTATATTCACTCCAATCGAGATGCCCTCAATTTTAAATTGATGAGAACCAATGAAAATACAACAGATGAGAAGCATTGGAGAGAGGTGATTCCCCATCGGGACGATGTGTTGTTGGAGAACTATACGCTTTTTTATGACTACTTGGCGCTCAATGAGCGTCAGAATGGACTGAATAACTTGAGGATGATCAATTTTAAAAATGGCGCCGAGCAGTTTGTCCCTTTTGCGGAAGAGGTCTATACCACCGGATTTAACGCCAACGCAGAGCCATCTTTGAAGACGTTGCGTTACAGCTACTCCTCTCTCACCACACCCAACTCTGTATATGAATATAATATGGAGACCCAAGAGGTGAAGCTGATCAAAGAGACGGAGGTGTTGGGGGGATTTGATAAAAATAATTACGAGACCAAACGGCTGTGGGCGACTGCGGGTGATGGTACAAAGATTCCCATATCGATTGTCTATCCAAAAGGATTTAAGCAAGATGGGAGTGGAAAATTATTGCTTTATGCGTATGGTTCTTATGGAAATTCCATGAATCCATCGTTTAATCCAAACATTTTGAGCCTTTTAGACAGAGGTTTTGCTTACGCCATTGCACACATTCGCGGCGGCAGTGAAATGGGACGTTTTTGGTATGAAGATGGCAAATTGCTCAATAAGAAGAACACCTTTACCGACTTTAACGATTGCGCCCGTTTTTTGATTGCAGAGAACTATACCTCTCCCGCCACCCTTTTTGCTTCGGGCGGCAGCGCCGGCGGATTGTTGATGGGCGTTGTGGTGAATACAGAGCCTGAGCTTTATAAAGGTGTGATTGCAGCGGTACCTTTTGTAGATATTGTGACTACTATGTTAGACGCTTCGATTCCCCTCACCACCTTTGAGTGGGACGAGTGGGGAGATCCTTCGCAGGAAGAGTATTACAACTACATGCTCTCGTATTCTCCCTACGACCAAGTAAAAGCACAAAATTACCCCAACATGTTAGTGACCACCGGTTATTGGGACTCTCAGGTCCAGTACTGGGAGCCGGCCAAGTGGGTAGCCAAGCTGCGTGCACTCAAAACCGACAATAACAAGTTGCTTTTAGATTGCAACATGAAGGTGGGACACGGCGGCGCTTCGGGAAGGTTTGAGCGACTCAAATCAACGGCGCTACAGTATGCTTTCTTGCTGACGCTTTGATCATGACCCTCTCATCTTTTCTACAAACACTCAATTCACCTTTCACTCAAGAGTCCGACGCCTTTCTATTTCCCGAAAAACGGCTCCGGATTGTTCCGATGAGCTTAGACGACGAGGCTATTACAACT
>WQYK01000216.1 GCA_009781275.1 Bacteroidales bacterium
AATTAAAATAACTTCAATTGTCCCGCCATTTTATCGACTTTGTACGGTGCAAGCGCTTTGGGTGCAATCAACAGTTGCCGCAAATTGTCAGGCTTGACTTCGTGTATGGTAAAAGGAGACAGCTCATTACAGGTGATAAAATATTGGGCGCGTTTGAGCACTACACCCATTTTTCTAAGGTGCTCGCTGCTGAGGCGTCCATAGCGGCGGGAGCTGATTATCAACCTTGCCGATTTTACCCCGATGCCAGGAACGCGCAAAATAAGTTCATAATCAGCTGTATTAATATCAACAGGAAAGAGCTCGGGATGACGTAGGGCGTATGATAGTTTTGGGTCTAACTCCAAATCGAGGTTAGGATGGGCATCGTTGACAATTTCATCCACCTTAAAGGAGTAAAACCGCATCAGCCAATCGGCCTGATAGAGGCGGTGTTCGCGCAGCAATGGTGGCGCGGAGAGGGCAGGGAGACGTGAATCGTAATCGTTTACAGGAATAAACCCCGAATAGTAGACCCGCTTCAAGGTGGGGCGGGTATAGAGTGCTGACGACAGATGCAGAATTTGATTGTCAGTGTCCGGAGATGCGCCAATAATCAACTGAGTGCTTTGACCGGCAGGCGCAAAGCGTGGCGCCGAGCGATACTTCTTACGCTCTTCTGAGCTTTCTAAGGCGCCCTGCTGAATAAAACTCATCGGTTTGTAGACGCTATCATGGTCTTTTTCCGGAGCCAGCAACTTTAAATTCGACTCGGATGGAATCTCTAAATTGACACTCAAACGATCAGCGTACCTGCCCGCCTCGTTGACCAATTCGCGTGAGGCGCCGGGAATGCTCTTGAGGTGGATGTATCCATAGAATCGGTGGATTTGACGCAAATCTTTGGCCACGCGCACCAACCGCTCCATCGTGTAGTCGGGATTACGCACTACGCCGGAGCTCAGAAAGAGTCCCTCAATGTAGTTTCTTCTGTAAAATTCGATGGTTAGCTCCACTAACTCAGTAACAGAAAAAGTGGTACGACGCACATCGTTGCTACGGCGGTTGATGCAATAGGCGCAGTCGTAGATGCAATGGTTGGTCAACATAATCTTAAGAAGCGACACACATCTGCCATCTTCTGCAAAACTGTGGCAAATGCCCCATCCCTGAGCGCTTCCCAAACCTCGGCCATTGTTCTTACGGCTATGCCCGCTCGACGCGCAGGAGACATCGTACTTAGCCGCTTCGGCAAGAATTTGGAGTTTTTCCAGAACTTGGTCGGTCATGGCACAAATGTATGAATTTTTTCTACATTTGCACCCATGAAAAATATCACCACTCTTTTTGTTTTGCTGTGTTTGTGGACCGGATGTACCAAAGAATTCATTCCGGCGGACATAGTCTCAAGACCCAAAACCCAATTTGGTACACTTCCCAATCCATATACGCTTGCCAATATGCAGGCCGTGTTTGATAGTTTAAGTTTGACCAAAGCTACGCTTCAACCTACCGACTACTACGTAAGGTTTTTGCCTCAGGACAGCTTACAACTGTTTGATCTTATGTATCACTACGGCCTTGAGCTCTTTGATTATCCCCTTGACATAGACCTTGGAGAAGGAGAAGTGTATGAAGATCCCACCATTCCGGAAGATGGTTTTATGTGGCAATACACAACGGTAAAGCCCGATTTTATCTTTCCGGCAGGTATCTATTATGAAATTTTGGAAGAGTGTTACATTCCACCTGCCAACGAAACAATCCCCCTTACCCGTTCGGGAGGACTTTGCTATCTCGAAGATGCAGCCTTTGAAAGGCTTGGGTATAAAATCGAACCCCCTCTCCAGCCCCAAACCCGTGCGGGAGTAAAGCAATCGGGACAAGTGAGCGTGTTGGATAATTGCCTCGAAAAAATTCAATATGTACCCATAAAAGGCGTAAAAATCAGATGCAACACCATCGTCAAATGGGCCACCGCCTATACAGACGAAAACGGGTATTACACCATGGATGGAAATTTTTCTATATGGCCACATTATGCCATTGTTTTTGACAACCATAAAGGTTTTGATATATGGGATGGCTGGATACACATTACCAAGGCCACTTACCACATGGGGTGTCACAGCAGAAACGGACAGAGCAGATCGATCTTTGCAGGTAGTGCATGGCGGTGGGCAGCTGTAAACAACGCCGCTTATGAATACTATCAAATGTGTGAAGCAACCGGAATCACCAAGCCACCGGCAAATCTAAAAATTTGGGTTATAAACAGCCTGGGAAGTTCCGCGGCTGCAATGCTAAGCCAGATAAAAGACCCGATCGGGTTAAATGGCAATAGTCCCTGGCTAAATCTTTTGGTCAATAATACCGCCGGCATTCTTGCAAACACACTTCTGCCCCTCTTGAAAAATGTGATACTTGACATAGCGATTGGAACCCAAAACCGCAGTTACAGGCGTATTTACGGTGTGACCCATCATGAACTGGCCCACGCAAGCCACTTTAGTGAAGCAGGCAGCGCCTTTTGGGCTGACTATATCAGCTACATTATTACGTATGGAGCGTATGGGGACGGAAAGGGTAAAAACGCAGAAATGTGCGGCGTAGGTGAAATGTGGGGCTTTGCCATGGAGCGTATCCAGGAGTGCGAAAAATATGAACCCGGGAGACTTGACTCTCTCTATTCCGCCAATTGGGATAATAACCATTGGTTCAAACAGGAAATTTTTTGGGACCTCTACAGAAAAAATATCCTGACAAAGAAACAGATATTTGACTGCCTAAGCCCTGATGTGGATACATACAGCAAGTTGATTGATAA
>WQYK01000217.1 GCA_009781275.1 Bacteroidales bacterium
CTAAACTTACAACCTTTGCTCTCTCGATGCTCATTACTATTGTCTATGTGTAGATGCAAAAAACACCCAAAATGTTGCATCCCTCTAAAAAAAATTTTCTATTCGTTGATAATACGGGGCAAATGTAGCCATTTCCACGGGAGTTTCATTATCTTTGTGCCCTATTTACATCGTACCATGATTCGATTATCCAAATTTATCTTTTTTGCCCTCACCTCTTTATTGTTGATTTCATGCGGAATGACTGGGAAAATGACCTCTAGGGCAGGAATGGAAGAATTTTATTACATGGAGGGGTTGCATCATTACCATGCGGGTAACTACTCAACTGCAGAAAACACGTTTAAGCAACTTCTCTCAATAAACCCGAATCATGATGCGGCGCTCTACTACATGGCAAACATTAAAATGGGCTTTGGAAAGAGAGAAGAAGCGTTACGTTACATGCACGCCGCCGCACAGGCAGACACATCTAACTATTGGTATCAGATGCAAATAGCCCAACTCTATTCGATGAATCAGCAAAAAGCCCGGGCCGCTGAGGTGTATGAAGATTTGCTGGCCCGTTATCCCAAAAAAATCGATCTCTATTATGATTTGGCCAACTTGTATCTAAATCTAAGAGAAATTGATAAGGCGCTTCTGCTCCTGGATGACATCGAAAAGTTTGGGGGCGTTTCCGAGGCTACCGGGTTTTATCGGTTCAATATCCTTATGATGCAGGGAAAAAGAGAAGAAGCGCAACCGTTAATAGAAGAGTTGGCCCAATCGTACCCCTCTCCAAGAGTACTGACCTTGCTGGGCGATCTCTATGCCGAATCGGGAAGTGACTCGCTGGCGTTGGCTTGTTACGATGGGGCTCTCCTAGATGACCCTGGCTTTATTCCTGCCATATTTGGTCAGGCAGAAGTGTATCGACTTTCACAACAGTATGACCTCTTTTTTGAAAAGATGTCTCTCTTTATGGATGACGACTTTGTGGACGCTTCCATGAAGATAGAGTATATGGAGCAACTGTTACAAAACCGAGCCTTTGCTGCCAACTTTTTGCGTCAGGTCGACACCCTTTTTACCAAGCTTTACAGGTGTCACCAGACTGACTCGGCAGTCGTTTACAGATACGCAGGCTTTTTGGTGCAAGCAAACAAGGAAGAGCAGGCGGTAGCGGTTTTAAAACAGCATGTAGAGGAGGACACAGGCAACCAAATGGCGTGGCATCAGTATCTTTCGATTAATTATTTCCTCCAGCGCTGGGACGACATGTATGCCATTGCCAACCAAGCATTGCTCCATTTTCCCAAACAGCCGCAATTTATGACAATGGCGGGGATCGCAGTATGGCAAAAAGGACAGATTCCGGAAGCCATCTCTATTTTTGAATCCATTTTGCCGTTAGCCAAAAAAGACAGACCTCTTTTAACACAAACATACGCGGTCCTTGGCGATCTTTACCACGCTGCAGGTAAGCAAGAAAAGTCGTTCAAAGCGTATGAAAAGAGCCTGCAACTGGATCCCGATCAACACGGGACACTTAATAATTACGCCTATTTTCTATCTCTTGCCGGTATAAAGCTTCAAAAGGCTTATGAAATGAGCAAAAGGACCATTGACGCAGAGCCTCAAAATGCCACCTATTTAGACACTTTTGGATGGGTCCTCTATAAGATGGGACGGTATCAAGAAGCCAAGGCCATCTTTAGGCAGGTGTTGATCTATGGAAAAGATTTGAGCGCAGAGGTATTAGATCACTATGCTGAAGTGTTGTATGCACTTAAAGAGTACGATATGGCCTTTATGTACTGGGAACAGGCAAAATTCAAAGAGAAAAATCCGGAGCTGGAAAAGAAAATGGAAGAACGTAAAATTCAAATGAAAAAATGAGTATGGCCATTCGATTTTTATTTTTGACAGGGCTGTGTTTATGCTGCTGGGGAGTGCATGCACAGGACGTTAATCAACAGACAAGACAACGGCAGGAGATTGTGAGACAGATTGAAATGATTGATAACCAGCTGTCTTCTAATAAAGACAAGCAACAGTCCGAACTTAAAAACCTTGAATTGCTGCAGCATAAAATCTCCTCCAGAAAAGTTTTGCTCGCAAATATTGAAGCAGAAATTAAGCTTTTGAATGATTCCATCAAAATAAACGAAGGAGAAGTAAAGGCGTTACAAATGGAATATGACAAGCTGGAGTTTTTATACCTGCAAGTGCTCTATCAAGCGTATACCCATCGGAACCGACAGATTTGGGCCGCTTACGTCTTAGCCAGCGACAACCTGAGACAGGCGTATCGCAGGTGGCAATATTTTAAAAATTATTCTCAATATTTGAATCGACAGTCTGCTCAAATGAAGTCGACTAACGAGCGTTTGAGCGAAGAAAGCAGCAGATTACGAAAATTGAGGGCAGAGGCGGAGGATTTAAGAAAAACAAGGCAAACAGAGGTGACAACCCTAAATCAGGAGGAGCGTCAATCGAGGCAAATGATCACAAATCTCTCTCGTCAGAGGCAAACATTAGAGGCCCAATCAAAGCAAAAACAGAGAGATTTGGATGCCATCAACAAAGAGATCGCACGCATCATGGCCCAGGCAGAAAGGAGTCGTACCACAGCAAGCGCCGGAGTGGCAGAGGCTGACCGTGCGTTGGCTGCCAATTTTGAGCAAAACAAGGGACGTTTACCCTGGCCGCTCAACCGAGGCGTGATTACAGAGCCTTACGGACAACATAACCATCCGGTACTGAGGGGTATTAAAATGCCTTTTAATAACGGAATCGGCA
>WQYK01000218.1 GCA_009781275.1 Bacteroidales bacterium
CCAGACCCTCTACAACAAAATGAAAAAGTACGGAATCTAAACAGCACAGGCTATGGACAAATCCTTTCCGTTTAAGGTTATTGCTCTTTTGCTCGGCATCGTTGCCTGCTGCGCTTTAGGCGGCTACATGCTCCAGGGAGGTTTTACTTGGAAAGCTGTTGGCTATTTTATGCTGTCGGGGGCGCTCCTGTTGTTGCTCTTTAGAAGCATCAGCTTTATTCATAAAAAGATCGATTACTTTATTGACGCCATATCCAACGATGACTACGCCTTTAGGTTCCCTTCCGACAAAAAGTTATGGAGCAGTTCTGCCGATTTAAGCCGACAACTCAACCGCGTAAAGGAGGTGATGCAGCAAAAGCGCCTCGCCATGCAGGAGCAGGAAAAGTATTACGAAGTTTTGCTTGCCAAAATCAACTCCGGCGTCTTGTTGGTGAACGAAAGCGACCATGTGATGCAAACCAATCAAACCGCACTAAAGTTACTGGGCAGAGAGATTTTTACCCACCTTACGCAATTGGAGTCTTTTGCGCCCGAACTCTATGGCATACTTCGCACCATTCGCTCCGGTGAGCAGCAAAAGGCAGTTCTCTTTAACGAGAAAGAGCGCGTTGAGCTATTGGTGCAGGCCTCTTTGATTGTTTTAAGGGGCAAGGCATACAAACTCTTTGTGATTCACGATGTAAAACAGCTTTTGGACGAGCAGGAGATGGAGATCTGGATCAAACTCTTTCGCATCCTGTCGCACGAGATCATGAACTCTATTGCCCCAATCACCTCCCTTAGCGACAGTCTTTTACAACTGCAAAACAATCCCGATGCAGCCCAAACCCTCAAAGAGGATACCATCCACGGATTGCAGGTAATCAACGAAACAGGCAAGGGACTCCTCTCCTTTGTAGAGTCTTACCACCGCCTCTTGCGCATACCCACACCCAGAAAAGAGTTATTGGATCCCTCCGACTTTTTAAATGGAATCATTTTGCTGTGCAGCCACCTCCCCTACTTTAGTCAGGTACAAATCCGCCTTGATATTGACCCCGACGCGCCTCCGTTGCACGCCGACGCCAACTTGCTGGGGCAAGTGATGATCAATCTGCTCAAAAACGCCATACAGGCCATTGAACATGCCGGCATCCCCCACGGAGAGATTGGGTTGAGTTACCAAAAGACCTCCGAAGGAAACGGACTGATTGAAGTCTCCGACAATGGGCCGGGAATTGCGCCCGAATTGATCAATCAGGTCTTTATCCCCTTCTTTACCACCAAAAGCGACGGTTCGGGCATTGGCCTGAGCATCGCCCGCCAAATCGTACGCGCCCATGGAGGACGCATTCAGGTGCAGTCGGCTCCGGGGCAGTTCACCAAATTTAGCTTACACTTTTAACAAAATAACCCATGAACACAAAAAACAAAAACATGTCGGCAAGTATCACGTTAATGATCATGCTTTCTACTATTTGGGTCAACTTACAAGCCCAGGACTGGCCTCAGTGGCGAGGCGCCCATCGCGATGGTATCTATCAAGCTACCGGCTTAAATTTAGATTGGTCTGAAAAAAAACCTGCCCTTTTGTGGACATTTAGGGAGGCCGGATCTGGGTACACCGCCCCCACCATTGTGGGAACCACCCTCTACGCCCAAGGCGCTGCAAATGGGATTGACTTTGCATTTGCCGTAGATACGGAAACCGGTACGCTAAAATGGAAACAGATTCTTGGCACAGAACATATTGATGCCCAAAATCGTGGCAATGGAGGACGCGGATCGGTTACGGTGGATGGAGAAAAACTCTACCTGATTCGTGGTGGCGGACAAATCCACTGCCTGTTGGCAATGGATGGAAAAATCCTCTGGCAAAAAGATTTTAAAGACGATTTTGGCGGCATCCTCATGTCAAACTGGGGTTTTAGCGAATCACCGCTCATAGATGGCGATTTGGTAATTTGCGCTCCGGGCGGCGAAGAGGGAACCATTGTGGCGTTAGACAAAAACAGCGGCGCCCTTGTGTGGAGAACCAAAGAGTTGACCGATAAAAGCGCCTACTCTTCTCCCATCGTTGCCAACATAGAGGGAGTACGACAATATATCCAACTGACAGAAAAGTGCGTGGCAGGTGTGGCGGCAAAAGACGGCAAACTGCTATGGAAAGTGGATGCTCCCGGGTTTAGAACGGCGGTCATACCCACGCCAATAACGATAGACAATCTGGTATATGTAACACAGGGATATAACTTTGGTTGCATCCTCATTAGGTTGACCAAAACAGGCGATACCTTTGAGGCCGAAACGCTTTACGCCAATAGAAACATGACCAACCAGCATGGGGGTGCGGTATTGGTAAACGGACATGTTTATGGCTACTCCGAGGCTCCCGGCTGGGCGTGTCAGGATTTGATGACCGGCGAGAACGTTTGGAGTCAACGGGTTCGGGAAGTGGGCAAGGGATCGATATTGGCTGTCAACGACAAGCTCCTCTTGCTCGATATGCTCACCGGCCTGCTCACCGTGGTGGCGGCCTCTCCGGATGGATGGAAAGAGTTTGGCAATTTGCCCATTCCCGAGCGGACTCAGATACAGACCAACGACAACCAAGTTTGGACCCATCAGGTTGTGGCCAACGGCAAACTCTACCTAAGGGATCACGATTTGCTCTTTTGCTTTGATTTAACAAAGTAGGTCACAACAGGTAACAATCCGACGGCTTTTTTCTGGGCAGGCAATGGATCTCAATATCGACACCTGCCCTTACTCCTTTCACCGCCAAAGCTTGGGATAC
>WQYK01000219.1 GCA_009781275.1 Bacteroidales bacterium
CCTGAGGATGGTCGTACAACCATTTCCAAGTATACATATCCACCAAAGACACCCCCATAATCTCGTAACTGCCCCAAAAAATATCGAGGGTACTAAGGGATTGCTTTAAAGGATTGCTCTCTGCCATGCCCAGAATATCGAGGTCGCGTTGCTGAAAAATAAAGGCAAGGGCCTCTGTAAAAGCAGTATTGGGAACGCCTTGAAGCATGTAGTGGTCAATATCGTAGAGGCTGATGGTTTGCTCAACGTTGTGCCCCAATTCGTGCATGGCAATGTTGAAGCCTTTGTAATCCATACCTTTGGACGTTAGTCGGGTACGTAACCGCGCCACATCGTCGCGACTCTCTGCGCCCCATGCATGTCCGGAGCCTCGGGCAGCTTCTACCACTATTTTAGATGCCAAAAAGTGCGCTCTATTGGGAGCGTAGCCTAACTTTATCAGCATGTTGGGGATGTCATTTTCGTAAGCCAATGCTGTGGGATAGCGTTGGGTGGTTTGGGCCGTCAACATCTCTTCTGACAGGCCGCTGCGCGCTTTAAAACCGTCGTACCAAATGTCAAAGGGTTCTAAATCGCGTCCCAAACGCTTCTTAATCAAAGCTGCCACCTCTTGAACCTGAGGTGAGGAGATGTAGTGGGTAAACATCTCTTCGATCTCCTCAAAAGAGAACTCCTTGCTTCCGTCAAAGGCCCTTAAAATGGCTGTGTTGTGGGCGGGGTAATAGGGGTCGGCTTTGAGGGCGGCTTTAAATTGGCCCAACAGCATGGCGTAGCGACGCGATGCTTCGGGAGTTGCGGTGACCTCTTTTCCCTCTTTATAGAGTTTGTTGGATTGGGGCGCCCAGTCGTAAGCAGGGTTATTAATCACCTCTTTGGGAATTGTTTGCTCCACAATATGGGTCATCACTTTGTAAATCATCTGCTGTTTGGCAAAGGCGTTGGGAACGGGGGCGTAGTTCGATTTGAGTTCGTCCCGCAGATTCCAATGGCTCAACAGCACCATGTCGGTGGGAAAGAGTTTTTGCCCCTGCTCATCTAAAAGATGTCCCATCATGATGTTGTACTCGGCTATGTAGTTATTGGCTGCGCTGCTTGCTTTGGCTGATTCTTGTGCCACCGAAGCGGGCAGACGGTTGGTAAAGACGTCTCCCATACGGGCGTATGCCCACTCCAATCGACTCCAGTGAGCGCCCAAGTCGTTCTTCTCTTGCAGGTTGAAGTTGGGGAAGTTCAAAATCGTAATGAAAGCCAGCTTGTTGGCAAACATGTCGTCTCTATAATGAGCGGCAGGGGCATACTCGGCCAGCAGCTCATCGATGGCGGTGATGGGAGGACCCTCTAACTGCACAGGCATTGAAAGCGCCACGTTTATTTTGTGGTAACCGCCGCCAAACACTTCCTGAGCGTAGGATAGTTTGTTAAACAAGGTTTCACGTTCTGCGGCGTCGGCCACATATTGCTCTAAGCAAAACGTTGTAAATTCTGCTTCTGTGCCGTCGGAAGCAGTCCATAGCGCAGCCGCCTGTTTTACGCCGCGCTCCATCAGGGTAAAGTCAGCTTGTGGAAACTGAGCCTTCATTTGGTCAAGTGCAGCCGCTACATTTACATTTGAATTATTCATACATCCAATTAAAATTAATGATGATAGGAGGCATGTCGCCCCTTTCAAAAGATTGATTCGTATCATAATTGTTAAAAAATTTACAATTGTTGAGCAAAGGTAACGATTATTTACCTAACTTTAAGGCAAAGTTTTCTAAATCTAAAACGTCATGAAAAAACTACTTCTTACTCTGCTTGTAGCCTCTATCGGGCTCTCCCTCTATGCCCAATCTGCACTTGACTCCCTGATGCCTGTACGCGGTTTGGCTGTTGCCGCACCTCGTCCTGCCGGTGTTGACGACTTTGTCAAATTTATTGACCAAGAGTTTGCGCCAAATCATATTAACATGCTTATTCTTAGGGTAGAATACAACTATGCCTACGAAAGTCATCCCGAACTGCGGGACGAAAACCACCTGACAAAAGCCGATGTAAAAAAGCTGGTCAATGTGTGCCGAAAACACAATATTCAGCTTATCCCGCTCCTTGACCTGCTGGGACATCAGTCGTACCGCACCACTTTGGGTAACTTACTGCGCGTCTATCCCGAATTTGACGAAACCCCAAACACTCCCATGCCCACCGAGTGGAACTATCCCAATAATCCGGGGGGATTGATCATGAAGAGCTACTGCCCCCGTCATCCAGATGTGCATCGCGTTGTTTTTAATTTGGTTGATGAATTGTTGGATGTATTTGAAGCCGACTGGTTTCACGCCGGAATGGATGAAGTGTTTTTTATCGGAGAAGACCAGTGCCTTCGCTGTAGAGGCGCTGACAAGGCAGAACTCTTTGCCGAAGAGGTGAGAAACATCCATAGCCACCTCAAGCAAAGAGACGTCAGGATGATGATTTGGGGCGACCGCCTTCTCGACGGCAGGGCTACAGGAACCTGGATGTGGGAGGGGAGTATGAACAACACCCACCGCGCCATAGATATGATTCCCAAAGACGTCTTTATTTGCGACTGGCACTACGACCGGGCAGATCTTACCCCTGTGCTCTTTGCGGCAAAAGGTTTTGATGTGGCCATTTGTCCATGGAGAAAACCTGACGTTGCCGTAACGCAGTTCCACGATATATTGCTGTTTCGTCAACGTGGCGCCCCTGTGATGAATCAACGTTTTAGGGGTGTGATCCAAACTGCGTGGGGCAGCGCCGAACA
>WQYK01000220.1 GCA_009781275.1 Bacteroidales bacterium
ATCTCCTGACTTTGCGCCTGCACAGGCAAAAGAGATGGCCTCATTGTAGGCAAGGCGCTCTAAATCGTTGTCGGTAAGGGCAAAAGTAACGGGGTCGCCCGATGTTCCGGAAGTGGTCACATAGTCCCGGATTTCAGTTGTCGGAACACAGATAAAGTCTTGGTTGTGGTGAAACAAATCCGATTTATCACTGGGAGAGATGTGCTGTAGATCGTTTATCGTTATTATTTTTGAAGTATCTATGCGCTCCTTTTGGAATTTATTCCGATAAAAAACAGACTTTAGCTGTAAATACGCCAAAGTATCCGCAAGTTGCCTGTTTTGCCAAGCCTCAATTTCATGCCGACTTTTGGTTTCAATATCGGGAATTAGCGTCATATTCAACTATTTTTAAAAATTGTTCGGCGCCAATTCGTTCCCAAACAGGGTTTTTTAATCCGAAATCATCTATATCAAAATGCACATGGTATAACTCCTCATCATAAAAAGAGAGCTTTGAGTGCATATCGGGATTGTGCTCGATATAGATTAATTTCCTGTAATTCAATCCATAAACATGACAGATTTGCATGGCAAGAGAGGCAGATACCTGCGCAATGGAAGTACCGGGGTTCTCTTTATACAGTTCGGTAACAACCACAACCTGTTTTTCTCCATGGTCAAAGATGCGCAATCCGCATGTTGACGGGAGTTCCCACAATCCTTTGAACTCAAAAACCTCCTGATTTGTTGAAAGTCGTGCCTCCATACTCATTGATTTCGTACCACCTCTTTTCCAAAGCTCTTGGTAACCAACGCTCGTTCGCGGGGACGGAAGGTGTCGTCTTTCATCTCCCTCAGTAACAATTTTGTAAAGAGCTTAAACATCTTTTGTTCCTGCGATTCATCCTTGTAAAAATAGTCCCACGCAAAGTGATAAAGCTCCTGTAAACGCTCCGAAGTCATATTTTTAGGATGGTATACCACCTGCCCTGCATTGTAGTGGTTCCAGTCGTAATCAAAAATGCGGTTCTGGCGACGCAGGTCATCAAACGCCTTGGTGTGGGGAAAGGGAGCGAGCACCGTAAACTCGGCCAAATCCAACTCAATCTCTAAAAGAAAGTCTAAAAGGCGCTTAATGTCGTCCTCTGTCTGGTTGTCAAGCCCTAATAAAATAGTCCCCTCCACTCCTATTCCGTAATCGTGATAACGCTTAATGCGTTGCTTTATATAATCCGATGTATCAAATACAGCCTGATAGACATACCAAGCGCCAGCCTGTGCTGCCAAATCCAAAATCTCCGGCTTGTCTTCGATGGTGTGGCTAATCCATTTTTTCTTGAGTGGAATCATCTCTCTAAAGAGCTCTTTTTCCCAGTCATCGTTCTGAGCCAAAGAATTATCAACAATAAACAGACGATTGTTCTCGATTCCCGCCATCTCTTCAATCGCCTTATCTATGGGACGGGGACGAAAAGCGCGTCCCCCAAGGTAAGAGACGGCGCAGGGGTAGCAGCTAAAGCGACAGCCGCGCGAAGCGTGGAAAAGGTCAACCATCTGTACCCCTTTATGGTTGTACAAAGAACGGTCGTACAAATCCCTGCGTGCAGGCCCAACCAATTCAATATCGGGGTGTTTGGTCATATAGTTGTATACCGGCTTGAGCCTGTTTTGACGAAAGTCGGAGAACACCTCCTCCAAACGCCCCTCAACCTCGCCCAAAAAAACCGAATCGCCATGCTCCATCGCCTCTTGTGCGTGCAACATGGCGGAAATACCTCCAAAAATGACCTTTACGCCCCTTTTGCGAAACCTTTGGGCAATTTCAAATCCACGCTTTACCTGTGTACTTAACATCATCGAAATGCCCACAAATGAAACGTCCTCGTCAAAATCTATCTCCGACACGTTTTCGTCGGTAAAGAGCGGCGTCACATCATCGGGCAACGCTGCTGCCATCACCACTGGGCCATGCGGAGGAAGAAAGAAAGGAGTTTGTTCCTTGAGTTTCTTCCACTTGGGATATATGATTCGAAACTTCATATTCAAAAATGGAAAAATTGGGCACAAAGTTAGCAATTTCTTTCTAACTTCTTTAAGAAATGCGCCAATCCAATCAATTCGCCGCAGGTAATTACTGCGCTAATGGGAACGCCCAAAATGCCATGCATATTGAGGTTCTGTCCGCTAAAAAAGAAGTTGGGGATTTTAGTGCGGGGCAGTAAACGGGAGAAATTGAGGTTTCTGCAATCTTTTGAGAATCCAAAACTCGACCCATCCACTGAGCCTGAGTAGTGCTGGTACGTTAAAGGAGAAGCGGCAAAAAGGGAATCGATGGACGCCGGTAAATCGGGCAAGATTGCCGCAGCACGCCTAAGCAACATCTCAGCGTATTGATACTTACGCTCCTCATATTCGTTTCCGCGTTGTCCGGGAAGTGTTCCCTGCCAGCGTCTAAATGGTTCAAAAGAGATGGGTGCGCTGATTTTGAGTGTGCGGGCAAAGTCCCCCTCTTTGCCTGAGGGCGCGGTAAAAGCCATTAGGGTGTTGGGCCCAGAATCAGTCCATAAAGGAGAGCGGCAAATATCCATATAGTCATGAGCATAGAATATATTGCTGTTGATGTAGGGGAAACACGACGGTTTTAGGGTGACAAAAACAGAAAAGGTGGAGCAGGTGTGTTTCTGCTCCGATATTCTGTTGGTAAAAGCCTTGGGAAAAGATGATTCAGGAAACCACGAGAGGGAAACTTTAGGATGAACGGTAGAGATAAAGTG
>WQYK01000221.1 GCA_009781275.1 Bacteroidales bacterium
AATCTCAGATTTTTTGGAGAGCACGTGAGTTGACCAACAATCGTGTCACTTTTCTCGACAATTTGATGTACTTTATTGGCAATGCCATGAAGTACGGCACCCATTTTACCGACTTGCTGCTCGAGGCGAGTGATCCGGCTGCCCAACCCGCTCCATGGAGTGCCTATTGGGGCGCAAATGCAGGCGTCCCGTCCAAATAACAAGATAAAACAAACAAGATGAAAAGGTCTATTTTAGTTTCTGTTTTTTCCATACTCTTAGCCACGTGCAGCATTGAGCAGCCGTTGGAGAAGAGTCAGGCAGGTAAGTTGTTCCTGTCTGTGAGTGTTGATCATATTGCTACCGATGTGCGTACTCGTTCTACGGTGGCTTTGGAAGATGGGGAGGATGTCATCAACAGCCTCTACTTGCTGTTCTTCACGCCTGACGCCTATCGCAACGGCGCTTTTGTCGATTATGTGGAGGTGCAGATGCCCAACGGCACGATGAAGATGAATGTGGAGACGGAAATCGACGTTTTGGGTACTTCGCTCAACTTGAACAATCCATACAACATTTTGGCTATCGCCAATATTGCCGACGACATCTATTTAGACGATGAGGTTGAAGAGTGGCTGTTGGAGTTAAGCGGCAAGACCGAAAGTCAGGTGATGTTTGAGTCCCGCGCATACATTCAGGGAAGACTTCCGGTCTCTCCCGACAGGTTGTTGATGAACGGTCGCTTTGAGAAGGTGGCCGGACGCACACAAGTCAATCTTCTCCTTACACGCAATCAGGCGCGGTTGGATGTGTACAACAACGCGAGGACGACCCACGATCTTGTTTCGGCATCGATTTGGAACTCATATCCAAGCTCCTCGATTTGGGGCGAGGGGGTGACGGATTGGTCTTTGACTTTTGCGCGTGTCCGCGAGCACTACGGGGTGGATAACCGCGCCAACGAAACAGAACAAAATGGCGCAGACGGCAAAGGCCCTATTTTGGACAACATCAAAGGGGGACTTTATGCTTTTGAGAATCAAGTAATCTCGCCTGCTAAAAACGACCGGCACACCACCTGTCTCATTATTGGACTCAGGGAGCGCGCCACGGGTGAGGTTACTTACTACCGCGCCAATGTTCATCAGGAGGGGAATATGCAGTTGCTCAAGCGTAATCACGCCTATAGCCTGACAATCCGCAGCGTTACGGGAGTGGGCGCCCCCACCGAGGAGTTGGCCTACATTGGGCAGGGCAACAGCCTTGTTTATACGGTCGGCAGTTGGAATTTGGATGACAATGGATTGATTGTAAGTGATGATTACAGCATTTTGTCGATTCCCACCAAGAGGATCAATATTGGGCGCGATGCAAGCGTCTCGACCTTTTCTATCTACACCTTTACCACCCTTGGTGACGCTGCGCCGCTCGCTGTACGCAACCAGACCTATACGCCGGCCGGCAATAAAATTCGCGCTACATTGGACGGCAATACGCTTGTGATTAATGCCGATGCGCTGGGGGTTGATGAGACGGAGCGTCGTGGTGTTGTGGAGCTTTCGTTTGCGGGGTTGGAGAGCTCTATCTCGATTTTGCAGTCGGGGGTAGCGGACGACTACTTAAGGGTGCTCCTCCCCGATGGCGGCATTCCGATTCCTCCTTTTCAGCCCTATACGGGTATCTTTTCGGGACTGATTCGCGTTGAGGCTTCGGGGCCGTGGACAGCGAGGCTCTATATGGAGGGTTTTTCCTTTAATTCGATGCCTTTTCCCAATCCAAAAGTGACGGTGCTCAGGAGTACGGAGGCGATTGACGGCGATCGTTTTCGTGTCTACACCCATTCGAGAAATGAGGAGACCAAGCCGCGCAATGCTTTTATTGTGATCACGCTTGATAAAGATCCGGAAAACTTTGCGTCGGTGGTGCGCCTTTCGCAACTCAACGCGGGCGCTGTGAAGTTGATGCCCGACAATCAGACCACGATTATATTTGACGGTGCGGGCAATCTAAAGAGTATTCCGGGCGTGAGTAATGTGAATCAATTTACCGTTGATCCGGGCATCGGTAGCGACGGTATTCTCTTTAATCCGTGGAGCGCTAAGATCATCCAAGAGCCCCACTCCATTTACGACGACAGGCTCAAGTTTCAGATTTTGGATCGGGACAACAACCCTGTGCCGGATGATTTTTCCGGTTTGTACCATGCGACCAATCCGCTGTTGAATGTGGTGGGGGCTACGGCTAAGGGCTTAAATATGTCGGGACGCGAACAGGTTGCGGTGCTAAGGATTTACAAGGATCCGGCCACTTTTACCGATATCACGCTTATTCAAGAGGCTACGGAGTGGGAGGTTGTTACCCCCGGCCATGGTCCGATTCCCGCCATCTCTGCAGCGGGCGGCACGTCGGTAAATATTGGCGTTAGCGCCCCTGCCGGATTGCACTTTACGGTAACCGTGCAGTCGCTCTTGCCCACGACGCTTACCAATCATTGGGGCTGTCTGATTGATATGGCTAACGGCAATGCTAAGGTGAGTTCGCTTATAAACAGAGATGTTTCTGAGACATTTCAGGTCTATTTTCCTAAACTGATTTGGCCAAATATCGACGTTTCTCCCCACATCACATTGGCGGTTACCTTGGTGGAGAGCGGTGAGACTAAATACGTTGCGGTTGCGCAAAATACAATCCCGCATCACCAAATTAACATCCGGCAATATGCTACCGACTGGGGACAGGTGATGAATTCTTCTTCAAATTGGTCGTC
>WQYK01000222.1 GCA_009781275.1 Bacteroidales bacterium
GATATGCCTGCAAAAGACTTCATGCGCGTCATTGATGAGATCACGCCGCATGTCAACCCCAACCGCACCATGATCACCTTTACCGGAGGAGAGGCGCTGTTGAGAAACGACTTGGAAGCGTGCGGGTTGGCCTTGTACAAAAAGGGATTCCCCTGGGGATTGGTTTCCAATGGAATGTTGCTCAATCGCAAGCGATTGGATTCATTGCTGGCGGCCGGTCTACACTCCATTACCATCAGCTTAGACGGTTTTGAAGAGGCGCACAATTGGTTACGCAATCATCCGCAGAGCCATGCAAAAGCGCTTAACGCCGTACGCATGTTGACCAAAGAGAAAGAGATTGTCTGGGACATAGTCACCTGTGTAAATAAAAAGAACCTCCATCAACTCAATGAGTTTAAAGAATTTTTGATTGCAAACGGCGTACAGGACTGGCGTATCTTTACCATTTTTCCTGTAGGAAGAGCCGCTCAATATCCCGAATTTCAACTCTCCGATCAGGAGTTTACATCGGTACTCGACTTTATCCGCAACACCCGCAAAGAGGGACGGATCCGCCTCAACTACGGATGTGAAGGTTTTCTTGGAAGCTACGAAATGGAGGTGCGCGACCAGTTCTACCAATGCTACGCAGGAATCAACGTGGCATCAGTCCTTGCAGACGGCTCCATCTCAGCCTGCCCCAGCATCCGGGCCAACTTTCATCAGGGAAACATTTACAGAGACAACTTTATGGATGTGTGGAACGATCGCTTTGAACCTTTTCGCAACCGTGAATGGGCGCGCACCGGCATCTGCGCCGACTGCTCCATGTTTAAGTATTGCGAAGGCAACGGCATGCACCTGCACGACGACGATGGGAAACTTCTGGTGTGTCACTACCGGAGGATTGTTTGACTTTTTTTGTACCTTTGCACATTCTTATTCTTAATTTGATTGGTGATGGCAAAGGAGAGTTATATACGTTTTGACTGGGCAGCCAAGCGGTTGTTGCGGCAGAAGTCAAATTTTGTGGTGTTAGAAGGGTTTTTATCCACCCTTTTGAAAGAAAAGGTCAAAATTGTGCGGATGTTGGAGAGTGAGAGCAACAAGGAGAGCGTTCACGACAAGTTCAATCGGGTTGACATGCTTGCAGAGAACAGCAAAGGAGAGTTGGTAATCGTTGAGATTCAAAATACCCGCGAGCTAAACTACTTTCACCGAATGTTATTTGGGGTATCCAAAGTAATCACCGAGTACATCCACGAGAAAGACGCCTATTCACATGTAAGAAAAGTTTACTCGATCAATATCATCTACTTTGACCTGGGTCAAGGTAAAGACTATGTTTATCACGGAAAAACCGAGTTTATAGGAATACACAACAACGACACCCTCAAACTCTCTACACGTCAGCAAAAGCAATTCATGTATAAAGAAGTAGGTGATTTATTTCCGGAATATTATATTTTGCGTGTAGACGGATTTGATCAAAAGGCGGTCGATCCGTTAGACGAGTGGATCTCGTTTCTTAAAACGAGTGAAATACCGGATACGGCCAAAGCGCCCGGTCTGCCGGAAGCTCGAGAGCTTTTACGCAGGGATACCATGAGCAAGGAAGAACGCGGCGCATACGAGGCTCATATAGAAGCATTACGCTATCAAAAAAGCGTTATTGAGCCCGTTTTTACCGAGGGTTGGGAAGGTGGATTGGCAGAGGGCTGGGAAAAGGGATTGGCAGACGGCTTGGCAGAGGGGCATGCAGAAGGCTGGGAAAGAGGACGGGAAAAAGGGCTGGAAAAAGGGCGAGAAGAAGGGCGAGAAGAAGAAAAACGTCATATAGTGCTCAACAGCCACCACGCCGGTTTGCCGGTAGAGACCATTTCAACAATTACAGGACTCACTTTAAAAGAGATTCTGTTAATTTTGGAACAATCTGAACAGAAGAATAACTTAAAAAAATAATCAATCCATTTATATTATGCAACACATAGACTCCTACGATTTTACAGGAAAACGCGCCATCATCCGCGTCGATTTTAACGTTCCCCTCAACGCCAATTTTGAAGTTACCGACGACACACGTATCCGCGCCGCCATCCCCACCCTTAAAAAAGTGCTCGGCAGCGGCGGCTCCATAATCATTATGTCGCACTTAGGTCGTCCCAAAGCCACCGAGAACAAATACTCCCTCAAACATATCATCCCCACTGTAGAGAAACATTTGGGCGTTCAACTCCTCTTTGCGCCCGACTGCATGGGCCCCCAAGCCGCCGAACTCTCCAAAAACCTGCAACCCGGCCAAGCCCTTCTTTTAGAGAACCTCCGTTACTATGCTGAGGAAGAGGGAAAGCCACGCGGATTGCCGGAAGATGTGTCGGACGAAGAGAAAAAGGTGGCCAAAGCCCTCATCAAAGAGAAGCAAAAAGAGTTCACCGCCCGTTTGGCCTCCTACGCCGACTGCTACATCAACGACGCTTTTGGCACCGCACACCGTGCACACGCCTCCACCGCACTTATTGCCAAATACTTTGTCAACGATAAAATGTTTGGGTACCTCATGGAGAACGAAGTCAACGCTTTGGAACAAGCGCTCCAAAGTCCAAAACGTCCTTTTGTCGCCATCTTGGGCGGCGCCAAAATATCGACCAAAATCGCCGTGGTAGAGAATCTGTTAGACAAAGTCGACCAAATGATCATTGGCGGAGGCATGGTCTTTACCTTTATTAAAGC
>WQYK01000223.1 GCA_009781275.1 Bacteroidales bacterium
GCCACAGCGAAGGTTCTCTTATTGGGATGATTGCAAGCGAAGACAATCCCAACGTGTCAAAATATATTTCTGTCGCAGGTTCGGGCGCTCCCCTCGATGAACTGCTAAAAAAGCAATTGTCAAGAAACTTAGAAGGAGTACCTGACATGAAAAATATGGCCTTTTCGTATATTGACGAATTGAAACAGGGGAGGACGATAGAAAATGTTCTTCCTGTATTATATTCACTCTTTCGCCCTAGTGTTCAGCCATTTGTGATATCGTTGTTTAGGTTCAATCCGCAGGAAGAGATCAAAAAGCTGAGTATCCCTATATTGATCCTTCAAGGCACATTGGATATTCAGGTGTCCGAAAATGAAGCAGAATTGCTTTACAAAGCCAATCCAAATGCCCAAAAAGTGATCATTCAAAACATGGACCACGTGCTAAAAACGAGCAAGTCGGCTGATGCGAACGAACAGATGGCAAATAGTTACTATAATCCAAACACACCAATTAACAAAGAGTTGGTGGAGAAAATAGTTGAATTTATAATCCCCAATCAATCCCCTTTTTAGTAGCAGGAACGCCCTCTTTGATCCATACCGGAGCGGGAGCTCCTCTTAGGAAGTGGTCAAAGAATTGCGCTAAGCGAATAGAGAGGTCTTTGCGGTTTCTGCGCTCCACCAGATTATGGTCTTCGTCATTATATTGGAGCATCCATACAGGTTTGCTTAGGCGGCGTAACGCGGTAAAGAGTTCGATACCCTGATACCAAGGGACAGCGCCATCTTTGTCGTTGTGCATGATCAGCAGCGGGGTTGTCACGTTGGGCAGATGGAAGAGCGGGGAGTTCTCTATGTAGAGATCAAATCCATCCCAGAGATTTTGGCCGATCCGGCTTTGCGTTCCTTCGTATTGGAATTGACGCACCAAACCGGTGCCCCACCGAATGCCTCCGTAGGCGCTGGTCATGTTGGAGACGGGAGCGCCTGCTCCGGCGGCTTTAAAGCGAGTGGTTTTGGTAATCATGTAGGCCACCTGATAGCCGCCCCAGCTTTGTCCCTGGATTGCCATGTTTTGATCATCTACCCAGGGGTTTTGGCAGAGCAGATCCACGCCCGGCATGATGCAGTTCATGGCGCTCTCTCCCGGGTGTCCTATGGTGTAGTAGATGTCGGGGGTAAATACGAGATAGCCATTACTTACAAAGTAGCTGATGTTGATGGTTGAGGCGCTTGGCGCGGGCGCTCTGTAGGCATAGAGGCCATCGGAGAGTGTTTCGTAGAAGTAGACGATCATGGGGTATTTTTTTGCCGGATCAAAGTCTTCGGGCTTGTAGAGAATACCGGCACAGGGGATGTCGTTGGCGCTGGTCCAGCGAATCAACTCGGGGACGCCCCAGTTGTACTCACTTTGCTGCGGATTGATGTCGCTGAGTTTTACCTGGTTTCTAAAGAGGTCGCGGGTCATCCAAAGGTTGGGCGAGTGGTTAAAGTTATTTTTGGCAAAGGTGAACACTTTCCCATCTTTGGAGCGTTGCAACTGCTGAAAAGTAAAGGTATCCATGATCAGTTTTTGCATCTGCGCCTGTCTCTTGCTTTGGTCTTTGGAGTAGAATCCACCCAACTTGTTTACGTTGTCAAATGCAGAAAAGTAGAGCATGTCTTTAGCGCCAATCGGGTCTAAGGGGCGTTGTACACGAGCGCCCGGAGCCCCGGCGGGAGCGATTGGGGCGTCCAGGCGTAAGAGGCGAAACGTGTATTCGAGCTTCTTTCCCAAGCCGTCTGTAAGCATGATGGGCGCTTTGACGCCTGCGGGATCGACCTCCCAAATATCGTACTTGTCATACACCAAAAATGCAGCATCGCCTTCGCGCCATCCGGCGCTGCCGTAGGCGTAGGGGAGCGACGGGGAGTCGTGTGATTCGTTCCAAAAAGCCACATCGGCAACTTGGGTTAGGTTGCAGAGAGTGCCTGTGGCGATTTGATAGGCAAACCAATCTTTGACTTCTCTGTTATACCAACTTAGGTACTTGCCTTGTGGAGAGGGACTAAAATTGGTTAATGTTTGGGCTGTGGCAATCTTTTTGGCGCTTCCGTCAGCAATAGAGATGATATAGAGGTCAATCGGAGCGTCTGAGTTCCATTGACTCTCGATCCGGTATGGCTTGTCGCCGGAGGCATATCCCCATTCGGCGCTCCAGTCGTTGGGTACCTGTACATTGGGATAGTCGGGGGTGGCTAATTGTACCAACCCTTTCTCAGGCGTCTGAGTCTGTAGGACTGAGAGGTAAGAAAACCTCTGTTCCTGTTGGAGACGAACTAACTGTACCGGTTGTACATAGTCGTCCAAGTAATGCCAAATGTCCAGCTTAGCCGTTTCAAAATCGACTAAAGTGGTATCTTTTTCCAAAGGTTTGGGAGCAATTCCAAAGAAGAGGCGGGTGCCCTCTTTATTGATGGCCAAAGTGCGATTTTGACTGATGATCCAATCTTTGGGAAGTCCTTTGACATCTGCATCGGCGATAAGCGAAGCCTGAGTATCGCCTTTTTTAAAGAAGTAGATATTGACAAGCTTTTCGGCAGCTTTGGTGGTGTCGGTATTGGCGTAAAAGGCAAAGAACTGCTCCTCTGTATCGGAGGCGGGCAAAAAGAAGCGCGCTTTTCGGGGGCCGGTCAGCAACGCCTCTTCTGTTTTGGTAACAAGGTTGTAGAGATAGAGACCATCC
>WQYK01000224.1 GCA_009781275.1 Bacteroidales bacterium
AGCCCCATCGTATCCACCACCAAAACCCGAGATTCGGGAGGGACAACCTTATCCACAGATGCTTGGCTGTATCTAACCGGACAAAAAGAGGCAAACTGCTCCATGATATGCCCAATACGAGATGCGTCGATTTCATGCGGAGCCAAGATCAGTTTTAAGGACATACGCTCTTTAAGCGCTTGCAGCAGCAAAGCTTCATCTTGCGCCCATGAACTGCCGACCACACAAATATCCTGCTTCTCGTCAGAACCACAAAACGCTTCTACAACAGGCAAATGACACGACAACTGCGCCTGCGCCCACACGCGGTCAAAACGGGTATCGCCCGCCATCACAGCATTGTTAAAGCCGATCTGCGCCAACAACTCCTTGGATGCTTGGTTTTGCACAAACAAAAGGGTAAAATTGCGAAGCATCCTGCGAAAAAAAGCGCCGTACCACCTAAAAAACGGTTGCGACGGACGAAACGTGGCAGAAACCACGTAGGTGGGAATCTCCCTTTTCTTTAAAGCAATCAAGAAGTTATACCAAAACTCATACTTCACAAATATCGCCTTACTTGGCTGCACCGCATCCAAAAAGCGCCGGGCATTGCGCCGCGTATCCAACGGCATATAAAAAACCCAATCGGCAACAGGATGCTCCTTTCTCACCTCATACCCCGATGGAGAAAAAAAGGTGAGCAAAATTTTATGCTCCGGCTCTCTGATTTTGTACCCCTCTATGATGGGACGACCTTGTTCAAACTCTCCCAAAGAAGCGCAATGAAACCAAACAATCGGCTTGTCGTGCGAAACCTTTTGTTTTATATTAGAGATAAGTCCGTTGCGCCCTTTCGTAAAGAGGGCTGCCTTGGCATAAAATGGAGACATCAATCGTGCAATCAAGCGGTACAACCAAAGTCCCAAATGGTAAAGCAGGTTCAAGCGGTTTTTTTTAGCACGGCAAAGATACACAAATGCGCGAAATCACCCCATTAATATTACCTTTGCACCATGAATCTACAAAGCGGCATCAAACTAATCGGAGCATATAGCCTCTTAATGAAGAGGGTCTTTGTAAAGCCGGAGAAGTGGCGCATATTTTGGCGCTATTTTTTTATAGAGTTAGACAAACTGTGCATTCAAACCATCCCGCTGATTATGATTATCTCTTTGGCGGTGGGCGCCGTTTTGGTGGTGCAAACTGCCTCAAATCTCGAGAATCCCTTTATCCCCAAAATGTATGTGGGATATATGGTTCGCGAGAGTTTGGTGCTGGAGTTCTCATCCACCTTAATCGCGCTGATTATAGCTGGAAAAGTGGGTTCCAACATCGCTTCTGAGCTGGGAAGTATGCGTATAACGGAACAGATTGACGCCATGGAGATGATGGGGATCAACTCGGCAGGCTTTCTCATTCTGCCTAAAATCACCGCCGCCACCCTCTTTAACCCTTTAATGATGCTCATCAGCTTTATTTGTGGTTTGATTGGCGGATGGATGATGGTGGTGGCTTCGGGAATGATTACGGTGGAACAATATGTTGACGGACTCCAATATGCCTACACGCCCTATTTTATTGTGTACAGCATGGTAAAAATGGCGATTTTTAGCTTAATTATTACGTCTGTATCCTCTTTTTACGGATATTATGCCTCCAACGGCTCATTAGGCGTAGGCAAGTCGAGCACCCGAGCCATTGTGGTGTGCAGTTTCTTGATACTGATATCAAATTTATTGATAACAAACGTCATGCTTTAACAGGGATGATTCAATTGACCCATATTTGGAAGTCGTTTGGCGAGCAGACTGTGCTCAAAAACATCTCTACCGTTTTTGAAACCGGTAAGGCCAATCTGATTATCGGGGCCAGCGGGTCGGGAAAAACAGTGCTGCTCAAGACCGTTTTTGGACTGCACAAAGCCGACAAAGGCGAAATCGTATACGACACCACTTCATTTAATTCATTGAGTCTTCTGGAACAGCGCCTATTGAGGCAACAAATGGGAATTTTGTTTCAAGGCTCCGCCCTCTTTGATTTTGCCACTGTAGAGGAGAATGTACGCTTTCCCATGGACTTTCTAACCGATTGGAGTGCAGAGCAAAAGAGAGAGCGGGTCGAATTTTGCCTTCAAAGGGTCAACCTACCCAACGTCCAGCGTCTTTACCCATCCGAACTGAGCGGCGGAATGCAAAAACGCGTAGGCATTGCCCGCGCCATCGCCCTCAATCCCAAGTACCTCTTTTGCGACGAACCCAATTCGGGCTTAGACCCTCAAACAGCCATCATTATTGACGAACTCATCTATGAGATTACGCAAGAGTATCAAATGACGACGATTATCAATACCCACGATATGAACTCCGTAATGGCTATTGGAGACAAATTGATTTTTATCTACAAAGGCGAAAAAGCGTGGGAGGGCACCAAAGAGGAGATCATTCATGCCGATTGCCCCACACTGAACGATTTTGTATTTGCCTCAAAATTATTCAAGAAGGTGAGGGAGATGCACAAGGTGTCTTAAATCCTCATCCTCAAGCCAAATTCAGCCTTAAACTGAGCGGGCTGTATGGTGCGGATGCTGCGTGGCTGTTTGCAGTCAAAGAAATATCCCATTCCGGGTTCCAGATAGATGCCAATTTTATTGGAAAGAAATAGCTCTACGCCCAAGCTGGCGTTAACGGACCATTGAAGACCCTGTACGTAAAAATTTTCCGAATTG
>WQYK01000225.1 GCA_009781275.1 Bacteroidales bacterium
CCGGTTTGACTTTCACCGGAGGCCCATTTCCGGACTCTGCCATTATTGCCGGCTCTGTTTTGCTACCTTCAGGAGAGATGGAAATGTATCGAGGTCAACATAGATATTCCTTCCTCAGTTTGGGTTCAACAATAACATCTTATAACAATGAGATTCTCCTTTTGAATTACGATTATTCAGATACACTGTTCACGCTAAAAGATAACCGACTTAACCCACTTTACGTCCTGCGTCTTTCCGATAAAATGACAGGCACAGCTCAAGGGGGTAGCGGATGCGAAATCATCTCTGTCTATAACAGAGGGATTGTGCTCTCGAAAAATAAATTAGAATATTACAACAGAACACCTAGGACAGTAGGAGTTGCTATTTTTGGGCGTGAGTTTGTACTGTTAGACAGGGAAGGGAATGTTTTTAGAATTGACGATATTCATGTGATGGATACCCAAATCAATCTTTCAAATACAAATCCATCAATCAGGCAACTATCATCATTTTTGCCAATTATTTGCGGCAAATATGGCTATATGCTATTCGAACATGATGTTTTGGCAACCCGACCTGCAAACTTTGATCCTGACAATGATAATCCGATTATTATTGTGGGGGAGTTGAAGTGATGCTTAGTTAGGGTCTGCTTAAAAATTCCACACTCGAATATATTGGGCTGTATTGGGAAAAAAGTAACACCAACTGTGTTTAGCTTTGCCATATCCGATATAAGGAACGTAAAACACTTTTCTGACAAATGCTGAAAAATTCCACCAAGTTTTCACTATCAGATATGGGGCACCCGCCCCAGCCAGTTTGACTAAGTTAAGCACCAGTATGATGCCCGCTATCCACGATTCGCTGGTCTGTTTCAGTCTGGCTTTGATACGGTTTAGTCCATACCCTGTCTTCGCCTGACCAAACTTTCCTTCTATCGGGTTGCGTTCCCCCGGACTTACGTGAATCGACACTGCCGTGGCCGAGGGCCTTCCAAGTGGCTTGGCTTTGAGGTGAATGCCTAAACCTTTACTCTTGAGCATCCGGCGATTATCCCGTGTGCAATAGATTTTATCCGCCAACACTTCCCTCGGATAAAAACCAAACCGTTCACGATACTTCTCCACATATGATTCCATGTGGCTACCCTCATGAAACGCATCCCAACTCAATTCGTCCAAAAAGCTGATTCCGTCAATAACAGAGAGATGTATCTTCGCACCAAACTCTACCGGAGCCGATGCCTTGCCACGCACCATTGGACGTACATGTGGCTGGTGAATACTGACGATGCGGTCTTCTATCGAATGGGTATGAGTGCGATACATTGTCAATTGCTGCCGGTACAATGTTTGGATGACATAGAAGTATGTCATGTCCCGTTTATTGAAAGGGAGTATCTGATAGACATCCAATAAATGATTGATACTTCTTATGTTGCGTCCAAGGTAACCCAACTGCTTTCTCACAGCACTACGAATTTGCTTTTTGGTCTTCTTCTTCTTTTGTGCCGTTTGAAGATATTCCTTACGGGCTTTCTGACGATAGGTACGCGGCTTCTCTCCATGAAGTTCCTTAGCATAAATACTGTCTATCAGTCGTTCGGAGATTTCACGCGCCTCCGAAAGTAAGTCCAAATCAGTAGGATAAGCTATGTCTTGCGGACAAACTGTAGCATCGAACAAAATACGCCCCTTGTGCTCCTTTACAGGCGGAGGTGCATTCTCTCCTTCATCCGACCCCTTTTGTTCCGAATCCGGCTGTTCAGCTTCCCCATCTCCCGACTGTCGCTCTTCTTTCCCATTACGCTCTCCAAAGCCGGTCTTTAACTGTACTATCTTTTCATTCAAAGCATTAATAACATCCATCCCCAAACGTTTGCGAATTTCTACAAACAGCGAGGCATCAAATGGTTTGTCGTTGACAAAACTCGGATAACCAAGAAAGTACTGCATGTAGATATTTTCCGATATCTGGTCAACGGTCTCTCTGTCATCAAGCTTGCAAATGTATTTGATTATCAAAGCTCCCAAAACTATCCGGGGATTGAGTGGCTCGCGACCGGGACCTGATCGACCTGTCCGTTTCAAATACACATTGCACAGATCATCCCAAGGGATCAAACGTGCTAACACCACCCAACGGTTCGAGGGGTCTAACTCTCGCTCGAACGCATGTTCAAACCCCGGTATAAATCCTTGGTGAGGACTCGCGTATTTGCAGTTAAATGCACGACTTTTGCGATCTTTTCTCATTTTTCCTTGCAGTTTTTATTTGCAAATATAACAATAATTCGCTAAACTACAAAATGTTGCCTATTTGTCAGCAGACCCTACATAGTAGAGCGAGCAGTCAAAGTTTACAAACATCCATTTGTGAGGGTTAAACACCAATGAATCTGCGTACTCTATTCCCTTGCAGATATAGCGGTATTCGGGCAACAGGAGCGCCACACCTGCGTAAGCGGCATCTATATGGAGCCACACTTTGTATCTATTACATATTGCAGCAATCTCATCCAAAGGGTCAATGGCAACAGTTCCCGTAGTGCCGATTGCCGCCACTACGCAGATTGGCGTGAGTCCTGCCGCCAAGTCGTTGCAAATGGCTTCTTCCAACTTTTGAGGAATCATCCTTTGATGGGAGTCGGTCTCAATCTTTACAAGGTTGTTTCTTCCTATGCCTGCCACGCCAACGCCTTTTTCACCTGCTTTA
>WQYK01000226.1 GCA_009781275.1 Bacteroidales bacterium
ATAATGTTTTCTATCAAAAAGTTTTGCTCTAAAGCGGTACGGATACCGGCCTTACGCTCCAGGCGCCGGTTGGGAGCGAACATGGGGTAGAGTACCAGCGTTCCGTCCTGGTGCAGCGAAAAGCCATTGTTTGGAAAAATGGAATCCGGAGTATGGGGCTCCAGCGTGTCCTGGACTACGATTACTTCAATTTTGTGGGCGCGCAGCAACGACACAAAGAGGTCAAATTCGGATAAGGCGCACCAATGTATGGCATCCTCCTTTTGCCCGGACTCTTTTTGAAACGCATTGTTTTGAGCTGTCTGCGGATTAAAGGCAAAAAAAGCAGGTCGAACCATTAATATATGGTCGGTCATATTATTATATGGTCTCAAGAGCAGTTTTAATAATCTCTACGGCTTGAAGCAATTCTTCTTCTGTAATGACTAAGGGCGGAGCAAAACGGATGATGTGTTTGTGGGTGGGTTTGGCAATCAGTCCCAATTCTGCCATCTTAAGGCAAACATCCCAGGCCTCTTTTCCATCGTGGGGTTTTACCACAATGGCATTCAGCAATCCTTTTCCACGGATTAATCCAATCATGGGGGAGTTGATTTTCTCAAGTTCTTTCCGGAAAATCCGGCCTAAATATTCGGCTCTTTCTGCTAATTTTTCTTCTTTAACCACAGTGAGCGCAGCAACGGCAACGCGGCAGGCCAGGGGAAATCCGCCAAAAGTCGACCCGTGTTGGCCCGGCTTAATGGTCAACATAATGTCGTCATCGGCTAAAACGACGGATACGGGGAGTACCCCACCAGAGAGGGCTTTGCCCAAAAGCACAATGTCTGGGCGGATGCCTTCGTGGTCGCAGCACAACATTTTACCCGTCCGGGCAATGCCGGTTTGTATTTCGTCAGCTATAAAGAGGATGTTGTGCTTTTTACAGAGTTCTGCACAGCGCTTCAGATATCCTTCGTCGGGCACAAATACGCCAGCTTCGCCCTGGATCGGTTCTACCAAAAAAGCGGCAATCCGATGGCCGTCGGCTTCCAATACTTTTTCCAATGCCGGGATGTCGTTGTAAGGTATCTTGATTAATCCGGGGGTAAACGGACCAAATCCCCCATAGGACTCAGGGTCGGTGGACAGGGAAACAATGCTGATGGTGCGTCCGTGAAAGTTGCCCTGGCAACCTACAATCATCGCCTGGTTTTCTGGAATTCCTTTACGCACATAACCCCAGCGGCGGGCTAATTTGAGGGCGGTTTCCACAGCTTCAGCTCCTGAGTTCATGGCTAAAACTTTGTCGTAGCCAAAGAATTTGGTGATAAACTCTTCAAAAGGCCCCAGACAGTCGTTGTAAAAAGCGCGGGAGGTAAGGCAGAGCGTTTGCGCCTGATCCATGAGTGCTTCTACAATTTTTGGGTGGCAATGTCCCTGATTTACTGCTGAATATGCAGAAAGAAAGTCAAAATATTTTTTGCCGTCCACGTCCCAGACAATGGCGCCCTTGCCTTTGCTCAGTACAACCGGCAGTGGGTGGTAGTTATGTGCTCCGTATTGGGCTTCCTGATCAATAAATTGTTGTGTTTTTTTTGTGGTATTCATAAAAAATATACTTTTGAGGTGAAAGTGAACAACAAAGATAGCTTTTTTATTTGTAAATCCGAAAATATATTTTACCTTTGCAACCCGTTTTGTCTATTGAAAACAACATAAAGCAAAGAATAACAATAAATTATGCCAACAATTCAGCAATTAGTCCGCAAAGGACGCGAGGTAATCGAGGAAAAGAGCAAGTCAAGAGCTCTGGATTCCTGTCCGCAACGTCGTGGAGTATGCGTCAGGGTGTATACAACTACGCCCAAAAAGCCCAATTCCGCTATGCGGAAGGTGGCCCGCGTACGTCTTACCAACCAAAAAGAGGTGAATGCCTATATTCCCGGAGAAGGCCATAACCTGCAGGAACACTCTATTGTTCTTGTGCGTGGCGGTCGTGTAAAAGATTTACCCGGGGTGCGTTATCACATCCTACGGGGAGCTTTGGATACTGCAGGCGTAGATGGCCGTCGTTGCGGTCGTTCCCTGTACGGAGCCAAGCGTCCCAAAGCATCGGCCGTGGCTGCCAAAAAGAAGTAAACAATCAATAAATCAACAAATAAATGAGAAAAACGAAGCCTAAAAAGAGGATTCTGCTTCCTGATCCCAAATTTCACGATGTAGAGGTGACTCGATTTGTGAACAATTTGATGCTTGAGGGAAAGAAGAGTATTGCCTACGGCATTTTTTACGATGCCATTGACAAGGTAGGTGAGAAGATGAAAGATTCTGAGAAGGCTCCTTTGGAAATTTGGAAAAAAGCGCTCGAAAACATTACGCCCCAGGTGGAGGTAAAAAGCCGCCGCGTGGGAGGTGCTAATTTCCAGGTTCCTACAGAGGTGCGTCCCGAACGGAAAGTTTCATTGAGTATGAAAAACATGATTCAGTACGCACGCAAACGCTCCGCCCATTCCATGGCAGATAAGTTGGCTGCTGAAATTGTTGCTGCCTTTAATAATGAAGGTGGTGCGTTTAAACGAAAAGAAGATATGCATAAAATGGCCGAGGCCAACAAGGCTTTTGCCCATTTCAGATGGTAGTTTAGATTTTAGGAGAACTTTATGTCAAGGCAAGTATCACTGGAAAAAACACGCAATATCGGCATCATGGCTCAT
>WQYK01000227.1 GCA_009781275.1 Bacteroidales bacterium
AAAGAAGATATGCACAAAATGGCAGAGGCCAACAAAGCTTTTGCCCATTTCCGTTTTTAATACAGGCACGAGGCGAGAGGATATTTCTTTGAATTCTAATGGCAAGAGACCTTAAATATACGCGCAACATTGGCATCATGGCGCATATTGACGCCGGAAAAACCACCACTTCGGAGCGGATTCTCTACTATACAGGTAAGACGCATAAGATCGGAGAGGTGCACGAAGGCGCAGCCACCATGGACTGGATGATTCAGGAGCAGGAGCGTGGGATCACCATTACTTCTGCCGCCACCACCGCGTTTTGGAATTACGAAGAGGACACCTATCAAGTTAACCTGATTGACACCCCCGGCCACGTAGACTTTACCGTTGAGGTGGAGCGCTCGCTTAGGGTGCTGGACGGCGCTGTTGCCACCTTTTGCGCAGTAGGTCGTGTACAACCACAGTCCGAAACAGTTTGGCGTCAAGCCGATAAATATAATGTGCCGAGGATTGCGTATGTAAATAAAATGGATCGTGTTGGAGCCGATTTTTTGGCTGTGGTAGAAGATATGCGCAACAAATTGGGCGCTCATGCAGTCCCCATTGCGTTGCCGATTGGATCAGAAGAGAAGTTCGAAGGAATCATCGACTTGATTACCAATAAAGCATACTATTACGACGGCGATAGCAAGGAGTTGGTCAACTACACCATCAAAGAGGTTCCGGCTGCCATGCGGGCGGAGGTCCATGAATGGAGGGAAAAATTAGTCGAGGCGATTGCCGAGTACAACGACCAACTGCTGGAGAAGTTTTTTGATGATCCCGACGCCATTAGCGAACAGGAGATTGTTGAAACACTGCGTAAAGCAACCATTGGTATGTCGGTGGTACCCGTAACATGCGGCTCATCCTTTAAAAACAAGGGCGTTCAGTTTTTGCTCGACGCGATTATGCGATACCTTCCGTCTCCACTGGATAAACCGGAGGTGAGTGGAACAAACCCCTATACAAGCAAAGAAGAGACCCGTCATCTGTCTGGAAACGACCCGTTTTGCGCATTGGTGTTTAAAATCGCCACCGATCCTTACGTGGGGCGTTTGGCCTTCTTGCGTACCTATTCCGGTAAGTTAGATGCAGGGAGCTATGTGCTTAATACCCGTTCCAACAAAAAAGAGCGTGTATCGCGCCTGTTCCAGATGCACTCCAACAAACAAAATCCGATTGAATTTGTGGAGGCCGGTGATATTTGCGCCGCTGTGGGTTTTAAAGAGCTTAGAACCGGAGACACCGTTTGTGTAGATACCCACCCAATTATCTTGGAATCGATCACTTTCCCCGACCCTGTCATTGGGTTGGCTGTTGAGCCCAAAACACAACACGATTTGGACAAGTTGGGCATTGCCTTGGGTAAACTTTCAGAAGAAGACCCCACCTTTACCGTGCGCAGCGACCATGAAACAGGGCAAACCATCATCAACGGCATGGGAGAGCTCCATTTAGAGATCATTGTAGACCGCCTTAAGCGCGAATTTGCAGTAGAAATCAATCAAGGCGCACCACAAGTGAACTATAAAGAGGCAATTCGCGGCACTGTACAACATCGTGAATTGTTTAAGAAGCAGACCGGAGGTAGGGGTAAATATGCCGATATTATCTTTGAGGTGGGCCCTGCAGAAGAGGGTTTGGTTGGTTTACAGTTTATTGACGAAGTAAAAGGCGGAAACATTCCCCGCGAATACATTCCCGCCATCGAGAAAGGATTCAAGGCAGCCATGTCCAACGGCGTATTGGCCGGTTATGAATTGACTGCCATGAAGGTAGTGCTTAAAGACGGATCGTTCCACCAAGTGGACTCCGATTCACTCTCCTTTGAAATTTGCGCCCGTCAGGCGTTTCGTAAAGCGATTCCCAAAGCCAAACCTGTGCTTATAGAGCCTATTATGTCGTTAGAAGTGGTCACTCCGGAAGAATACATGGGCGATGTGATTGGCGACTTAAACAAACGTCGGGGCCAGATCACCAACATGGATTCCAAGGGGAACGCCCGTATTGTAAAAGCCAAGGTTCCTCTCTCCGAACAATTTGGATATGTAACGGTATTAAGGACGCTCACATCGGGACGCGCCACCAACACCATGGAGTTTTCACACTATGCAGAGCTGCCCACCAACCTCGCCAAAGAGGTGATCGAAAAATCGGGCATGATGCGTAGATATGTAGATGATGATGAATAAAATAGAACATTAATAATATGAGCCAAAAAATCAGAATCAAATTAAAATCGTACGACCACATGCTGGTAGATAAATCGGCAGACAAAATCGTAAAAACGGTAAAAGCCACCGGCGCAGTAGTCAGCGGACCGATTCCTCTCCCCACCGACAAAAAGATTTTTACCGTTAACCGCGCCACTTTTGTAAACAAGAAAGCACGCGAGCAATTTGAACTCAACTCTTTCCGCCGCCTCTTGGACATCTACAGCTCCACATCAAGAACTGTAGACGCCCTCATGAAGTTAGAGCTTCCCAGCGGGGTAGAAGTTGAGATCAAAGTTTGATCGTCTTTGACATACTCCTTTTAAAGGAAAGGGCCCATAGCTCAGTCGGTTAGTAGCACCTGACTCATAATCAGGGGGTCGCTGGTTCAAGCCCAGCTGGGCCCACTATGTGTCAAGCAGTTGTATTTTTATATGGCTGCTTTTTTTGC
>WQYK01000228.1 GCA_009781275.1 Bacteroidales bacterium
GACTTTGGGACAAAAATAGCGTATTTTTAGAAATAGAAAAAGGCGGTAAATCTACTTACTGCCTTTTTCCATAATAAACGGAATACAAAAAACGATGTTATCTTTTCAACCTGCCCACGAAAAATATACCCAAGAGCACCAAACCCGCAAGTGCAATGCGCCCCCACCACAGTTGAAAATTCTGCCACCCCGACAACGGCTTTTTGACCTCTTTAACCACCTCAACGGGATAAGGAACGCGGATAGTATCACAGACAAAAATAGAATCCCGCACAACTTTATCCCTGTACAAATACCTGTACCGCTCCAAGAACACCGTATCGCCCTTTTCCTTGACAAATATTGAATCATACCTAAATATCGAATCCCGTACATAGTTATCCCGATATTCAGTTCTGACCGTCTCTACCGGCACATACTGCAACGTCCTGCAGGAGCAGCAGAGCCACAATAACGCGGCTACAACAATCATCCGTTTCATGGCATGGTAATTCTTTGTTGCAGGGCAAAGCCCGCTTTGACTTGGTTAATATCGGCATTCCTGCCGTTTTCCATAAAGCTCATTGCGGCAACTATCATCACGTAGTCCGCACCGTCGGCGAGGGTCAGTAGCTTATTTCGCGGGATTCCCGACCACCTTTCCACATTGGCGATATACCTTTCCGTATCATTTTCACAAGGCGGCGCCCACCTCGATATAATCTTCTCAATGGTATTCCACCCCCTTGAATTATACGTTGCCAGCGTTACAAACGCGGCACGATAGCCGTAAGGCATCGTCGAAAACGTTTTAAATGCCTTATCCGTACCTTTGACTTCCCCTTGAAAAACATCCTTATTGTGACGGATATTCAACGGGTTATTATTGCGTAATCCTCTTGGTATCATAAGAGTTCTGTTTTTTGAGCGTTCAAGAAAGAGATTAAGGCTTTAATTTCATCCCTGTTTTCAAAGAGTTTTAAAACCGCCTTTTGCACTTCCTCAACATTTTTCTCTCTCTGTTTAAGGTTTTCAAACACCGACTTAGCCTCAACCATAATAATGCCGATTGCACCAACAACCGTAAAATAGGGCATATTAAACACCACACTTGCCGCAACATCTGCAATCGAAAGCATCAACATCAACCCAAAATAGCTTGTCAGCTTGGTAATGGTACGGCGATAACCAAAGCTTGTACGAACAATATTCAGGCGCTTGGCACGCTTTACGCCAAAAAACAGGTCAATCAGCACCGACACAAACACACAGGCGTACAAGATGACCAACACAGTAAGCAGCGCCTTAAAACGAATCCAATCCTCATTTACAATGGACTGTATAACTAATAAATTCATCATGATATAAAATATTTAATTGATTTTGAACATTCTAAAAAAGCCGCTTTCGCGGCTTTCCTTGCATGAAAAACATTTAACCCATTACCTAAGTAACGGTCACAGTCCCCAAATAGACACTGTTAGCCACATCCTTGCCGTCCTCAGAGATAAAACCCATATAGGCATGAACAGTATCCCCAACCCAATTGGCAGGCGTGTTGACACTTTGCGAAGCATCGGTACGTGTCGCCCCTGCGGTATCAAAAACAGCCTCGGACTTGGTAGGATTGATAACGGCAACCAATGCCTTGTCGGTCACCTTTGCCGTGCTCGACCCCGAATTGTCCACCCAATCAAAATAGATTGACCCGCCCGATGAGGCGGCGGTTGCCGCGGCATCGACCGCAGGCGACAGCGCCCCACGCGAAATCATCACCTTGCTTGGATTGATGGCATAACTCGGATAACTCCCCGTAATGGCGTTGGCAATGGTGTAAGATATTGCCGCATTAAACGGCGACTGCTTGTGTGAATACAACTTCCAACCAATACGAAGCAGCCCCGTAATCGGTTTAAGGAAGTCAAGGGTAAGCGCAAACTTGCTGCGCTGTTCCAACTGCGGTTGGGTACGCGGGTTTCTCACTTTAAGCGGAAGCGAACGCATGTAGGCAATCCCCCGCCAACTTGCGCCTACCACAGTCCCGACCTTTCCCGAAAAACCGCCCAAAATACCTTTTCTAATTTTTCCCATATTTTTAAAATTTAAAGGGTGAATAATTGCTTTTACTTGGACTTGGTACGGCTTTGGTATGGCTTTGACCTCATCCGAAGACAAAAGTATGGTGTACATCCTGCGGAGTTTCATTATTGGCGTCTTATGCGTTCAATTGCCGCAAGTTGCTTTGTGTATGTACAACTACACCCCTGCGCCCTCAAATCATAGACACTGCATCCAACGTAAAGGGGCGGAATAGCCAAAAGGAAACGGAATAAATAGTGAGCGAAGCGAACGGCTTTATGCCGTAGTCTTTTGGCTACCCGCAGGGCGAAGTTCCGCCCCTTTCTGTGACCTTTGTCTATGAGTTGAGGGGATGGAGTAACCATGTAGGCGAAACAGATTCTTTGCTAAGTTCCGCCCTGGCGCCTTTGGCGCCAAGGTGGAAACCGAAACGGTTTACACCTTAAAACCTGCGTGGTAACGCAAATAAAAAAAAGAGTTGCCGATGTCAAAAACAACGCAGCTAAAACAGCCTTGAGCACGCAACGGAGTTGAGCAGGTGAAAAATCAGCGGAGCGATAGCGTAGTGATTTTTTGCCTGCGACATGGCGATAGCGAGCCGCCTGCGAGCGGAGCGAGGGTGGTAGCC
>WQYK01000229.1 GCA_009781275.1 Bacteroidales bacterium
TTATTCATATTTAGCACCGCCCCTGTCTTATAGTCGAGATAGTGATCAATCGCCTTATAATAACCCTCCACCGACAATTCCCATTGATCATCAAAAAGATTCTGATAGAAACCCGCCGCAGCCTGCCACCCCGTTTGGGGAACTATATGGGCGTCACTTAACTTCCAAATATCAATCGGAGAAGCCGATACCGTATTAGACAACATGTGTATATTTTGACGCATGGTGTTCACGCCCGCCTTGATAGTGAGCCCATCATTCACCAAATAGCGGGCCGACAACCTAAACTCCGGCCCATGATACGGCTTTACAAAATCACCCTTGCCCACCTGCACACTATCCACAACCGTCTCCTTACTCCGCGACTGCCCGTCGCGATATAGATAGTACTCCGCAGGCCCCAGAGCCGAATAGAGACCATACCTGACGCCAATATCCACCGCAAACTTATCGGAGATATCCCACTTATCGCTTACAAAGAGCGCCGCCTCCACGCCCCTTTGGTTGGCTACCCTGTCGGGAGTGATGAGCGATTGGCTCCCCTGAGGCAAAAAGGAGCCAGGTGACAGGTCGTAGAGTACGCCGTTGACTCCATAGCTCAAACTATGCCTGTCTCCGATGAGCAGATCAAAGTTGATCTTGGCAAAGTATTGTTCCAGGTCAAAGCGCATGTTGTAGGCACGAACCGGATCGGCCACCTCCTCCAAATTGTGTTGGTAGGCGTCGTAACCTGTAGTTAGGTTCATGGTGTGCCGCGATGTAAAGGCGCTGCGCCATTTAAAGGCAAAGTTCATGTTGCTGTAGCTATAGGTGGTATCCTTGCTAAAGCTAAACCGGTCGGCAGAGTAGTAGGCGTGTAGCGAACAGCTGTTGCTTTCGTTTACTTTGTGGGTAACCCCTGCTGTCAAATCGTAAAAGTTGGCCGTCCCGTTCCGGTATCCGCTCTTTTGAGGGAGCATATTCAGGATCCAGTTGGAGTAGGTGGTTCGTGCGCCCACAATAAAATGGGTTCTCTCCTTTACGATCGGCCCCTCTAAATGAAGTTTGCCCGTCAAAAGCCCAATCCCCGCTGAGCCTGTAATTTTTTGGCTATTCCCCTGCCGACTGTTTACATCAAGCACCGACGATATTCTGCCCCCGTACTTGGCGGGGATCGAACTCTTGTAAAGCTCTATATCGCTCACCACATCCGGATTAAAAGATGAAAAAAGGCCAAAGAGATGTGTCGGGTTGTAGAGCGTCCCTCCGTTAAATAAAATCAAGTTTTGGTCGGTAGCCCCTCCCCTGACGTTAAAACCGCCCGACGATTCACCCACCGTCTTGACCCCCGGAAGGGCAAGCATCACCTTTACTAAATCGGCCTCTCCAAAAACGGTCGGAATGTGCCTGATTCTGCTGACCGAAATCGTCTCCAACCCCACAAAGGTCGATCGTCGGTTTTGATTTGCCTCGGCCGACACTACCGCGCTTCTAAGGGAGTAGACCCTCTCGTTCATCAAAATGTCTAACGTACCGTTGGCAAATACCTCCAGCATCACTGGAGTATCTTCTAATCCATATCCCTTTAACTCCAGGTCGACCTTTCCTACGGGAACGGCAATCCGGTAGTATCCGTTGACGTCGGTAACTGCGTTTACGCCGGTAGAGAGCACTGTTACCAAAACGCTCATAGCAGGCTCTCTGCTCTCTGAACTTTTAATGTAGCCCGACAGCATGGCGCGGTTTCCGGTAAAAACAGCGTTGGGGTCGCCTATGGTGTATATCTTATTGGCGGAGCCCGCCTCTAAATTTTGGGATGAAGTAAGCGCCGTGATGTAGCGCAACGTATCCTGTCTCTGCTCTGTGGATGAAAAATAGCGATCGGGAAGCCGGGTCATGATGCCTGTCCCTTTTAATACATACAGATAATCATTCATCTGAGAAAGTGTATAACCCACCCTGCCTAAGGCGCTGCTCAAGTTGATGAAAAAATCACCGCGATCCCACGACACCGTCAGGCGTACGGGAGGTTCGTCTTTTGGAATTACATAAAACAGCTTGTACTCTGTATTCTGTTCCACCACCCTTTTTAAAGAGTCCAATCCAACATTGGCAAGCACAACCCGATCTTGTGTCTGGGCAAAGGCAAGGTAACATGCGCCCCAAAAAAAGACAATCAAAAGCAGCTTTTTCATAGCGAATCCAAATAAGTGAGTATTTCGATCAACGCCTCTCCCTTACGATTTCTAAAATCCAGCGCCTTACTCTTGACAATATTGTCTATTGTTCTCTTATGCTCCGGAAAAAGTCTCTTCACATCGGCTGCGTTGTTCACCCGATACCAGGCATCGCTTTTTTGAACATAAAAGGTCTCGGACAAAAGATATCTTCGCACTTTGGTACTCCCAGATCCAACCTCCTCTTTAAACATTTTTTGAATCTTTTTAAACAACACAAGCCTGCCGGAGAAGAGCACCTCGTAATACCCTTTAGCCAACGCGCCACTTCCCTCCTGTCTATAATGCTCAAACTGACGCCCCTCCATGGAAAACGAATCCACAAAATTCTTGTTGGCAAGAATATGGATTCCGGTAACCGGATTTTGTATACAGAGCTCATCAAGATGAGCATCAAGATTCAAATCAACATCTTTATATAACCTCCCCCTAAAAACAAGGTCTCCCTTTACAAAA
>WQYK01000230.1 GCA_009781275.1 Bacteroidales bacterium
AATTACAAAGTTCATGGTCTGCAACACTGTTTGCATCTGTACGGCGTATGGCGAGTTGAAACCGGCTACACGGGAGGCGTTGCTCATGGTCGAATTGTTGGAGGTGCACCATCCCGTTCCGTTGGAAGGTAAAAGATTCATATCGCTATTATTGGCTCGTCCCCACGACTCAAAACCGCTGTTGGGAATTTGAGGAGCATAAACCAGCACGATGCGCCACTCGTCAATGCCCTCATCCTCTGCCTGAACGTAAAACAATTTGGGTTGATCAAAAGAGAGCGATAGTTGGGCGCCCGATACGATTTCCAAAAGGCGGGCTTGGGGCGATACAGCGATTCTGGGCGCCAAGATCAGGGGAGCGCCGGATGGTCGCTCGCTTACAATCAGGGTGATTTGACGTTTCTCATGTTCGAGGTACTTTTCTGCAAAGAGGAACCCAATCGAGGGTGCGCCAGAAATAAAATCGATCACCTCTTTGGCGCTGCTTTTGGGTAAAGCGTCATTTTGCAAGAGAATCGTCCATGTCTGCTCTGTCTCTCCGTTTTCAGAAATAATCGTAAACGAAAAAGTGTCTTCTAATGAATCAAATATAAGTGAATGATCTGCAAGAAAAGAAAAAGGAAACAACCGTGCCCCCGTGGATATATCAACACGTCCCTCTACCTTTAACGGGAGTTTATGCGCCCAATCGAGTATATGAAGCGTAATGGTTTTGTTGTCTGCATTAATAGCAGCTTGTGGATTCAATATTAGATTGTTATCGGTAGACGATGTGCCCGCGTACGACTTGATGGCATAGCCCGTGACCCTTGCCTCGCTGTTGCCTGACCGGGCGTCATAAAGGGCGATGGTCCAGTTTTTGACGCTTTTATCCTGCGCCTCTATCCTTACTGTATATTTGGTGTCAAAGTCGTTAAAAATGAGCTTTTCAGGAAGCGGATCCATGAGCAAAGCATCCTCAGAAATCTGTAAACCAAATGAATCGATGATCAGGGGAAAGCCAAAACCTCCCTCCAAAGGAATTTCTACAGTAGCTAAGTAAGGGTAGATCACAGGAGCTCCTAACTCTATGAGCGAATATTCCGATTCGTAACTGATGAGTTCAAAAGACTCTATATCCGCCGCCGGACTGAGCCACCGGACACTCTCGATTTTCCACTCCACACCGCATCCTTCCAATATATCAATCAGGTAAAAACTTTTTTGAAGCCCCATGCCGTCTATCGTAAAAGCCTCTCCCGATTCATAACCAACAATTTCTGTGTATGGAGGTACTTGAAAAGAGAGCTGCGCTTCCCATTGGGAATCCACATGTTGTGTCTGAATAGTGATTCTGATGGTGCTGTTGTCCGCATCCACATCCACAGATTTTATCTCAGAGGCTCCCCCGCCTGACAGCGTTGCCGTGATGGCTTGTGTGTTGATCGAGAGACGCGCTCTGCTGTCCACGTCGGGCGCTTCTTGTGGGCGGATGATTTGGGCTTGCTTGACTCCAATTTGCCAAAGGCGCTCTTTCCCGCTCTCTGCCACGACTTTTATTGGGAACTGAGTCGTGTATGAAGTAAAAGTAAAGCTGTTTACGGCGACAGATGTCTCCATTTTCGCTCCATCGGAAATGGTGATTCGGGGGGTGATGGTAAAGGGAAAGTGGTTGCTGACGCCAATGATTTCGATCACTCCGTTGATGACGTCGTAATGGGGGGCCCTGATAAACAAAAATGAATCAGGGGTCCACGAGGTGATCTCAAATTTTTCGATATTGGCATCCTCGCTGCTCGGCACTTCATTCAACTTAAAGATATAACTGTGTACCACACCGCTTAATGCAACCAGGTCGATTCGGTTGATCTCTTCAAGCGACTCAAACACCATACCGTTGCCGGCGCTAAGTCCCAATATTTTATCAATCGTTTGCACGGTTTGGATATCGACCCGTATTTCTATGGGAAAGAGATACTTTCCAAAGATTAAGGGAATGACAACCTCCTCTTTCTCGATTTGCGGATCGCCTAAAAGCACTGCTGAAGGGGAGGCAACCTCTATCTTTACGACGCTGATGCGGGCGTTATCATCTAAATCTTTGACGTTATCGCATGTAGCCAAACAGATACCGGCAACCATGAGGAGACCTGCAGAGACGATTTTGAGCCCTTTCCACCTCATGACGGTGAACCTAAGCTTTTGAGTTGCCCCAAAATGATATCGATTTTGGCCAGAGAGTCGCGCTCCTTTTTGCGCTCCATCTCCACCACTTTCTGAGGAGCGTTCTGGACAAAGGCAGAATTGGATAGCTTATTCCGGACAGAAGCGACAAAGCCCTCGTAATAGGCAAGTTCATCCAGAAGCTTTTTACGCTCCGCTTCTGAGTCGGCCAAAGCGCCAAGCGGTACAAAAAATTCGGTCGTGCCCACGCGGAAAGAGCTTCCTGACAGGTTGGCGGGAGCAGGTTCAACATGGACTTGCGAAATGAAGGCCAACTTGGTAATCAAGGGAGCGAGCGAGGCGTTAAAGGGGCCATGTACATAGAGCGCCAACGCCTCTTTGTTGCTGATCTTTTTGCTCTGCCTAAGGGTGCGAACCGACATGATCACCTCTTTGATCTCATCTACTTGGGTGATGGAGGCGGGATCAAAGGCGCAGG
>WQYK01000231.1 GCA_009781275.1 Bacteroidales bacterium
GCCTGCTCTCCGTTGTCGGGTTGTGAGATTAAAAGCGTATCTACGTTTACGCCCAACTTTTTGGCGTAGGTACGGTCAAAGGCATGTTCGGCGTCGATAATCGCCGCAATACCTCCTGTTTTTTGGGCCTCTGCAATGGCGTGAATCGCCAGCGTGGTTTTACCGCTCGATTCGGGCCCAAAGATTTCAATTACCCTTCCACGCGGGTATCCCCCAATGCCCAATGCGTGGTCTAACGCAATGGAGCCCGACGGAATTACCGAAACTTCCCACTTTGGCTGGTCCCCCAACTTCATAATTGTCCCTTTACCAAAATCTTTTTCGATTTTGTCGAGGGTTGCCTGCAACGCTTTTAATTTTTCTGGATTGACTTCTCCCCCTTTTGGCGCTGCGGCGCTGTTTTTAACTTCTGCACTTTCTTTAGCCATAATACTTAAATTGAAATGATTAATAAAAAAGATTCTCTATGAATCCATATACAAAGATGTAAAATTATTTTTAATTTTTATACATTTGCACGCAAAAAACTACCCATGAAAACCCTAATAAAAATCACAATGACGATTTGCTTGGCCATGTTGGCCATGTCTGTAGACTGCACGGGACTCGAAGAAGACCCGGACGATCCGGACGATCCGAATATACCTGAAGAACCCATAGTCGAGCCTGGGAATTTTACCCAAAAAACTTTGGAGACCTACCCAGATTTGAGGGATTTTATACCTCCGGGTATTTACCATGTAGATGGCGGCATTTATGGTAACTACATCTTAGGCCGTGGCAACGACGGTTCATTTGTATTTACACTCCAGGGTGCTGAGCATCCGGTAGAGGTGTTTTTTGACGACCGTTTTTTCTATCTTCAATGGTTTAACTTAGAGCATACATGGTATAAAACGGAGGTGCATCACCAACCGGAAGAGATGTTGTATAAGGGGGATTTTTTGCTTATGACCGGTTACATCTCTGCTAATATGCTCTCCTTTATCTCAGGCGATCTATGCGAAAAGAAACCTACATCTATAAAGGACGACAAGGTGGCAGGAATAAACGTAAAACAGTATGTATATGAAACAAAGTCATCAGGCATCTCCTTTTTTCAGGAGTTTTGGATTTTGGAAAACGGCCTTTGCCTCAAGAGAAAAGAATACAGCGTCATAGCGGGCATTACCATCCCTCAGCCTCTGTCCGATTTTACCGTTACATTGACCGATATAAATCCCGGCGATTTTAAGAGCATCTTATCTAAATTCCCCCCAATCTATGTGGGAGGCAATCAGCCGGAAAAATTACCTGCATACGACAACATCCACAGAATGCATTTCATGGACTATAACGATAAATGGCGTACTGACTTGTATCCACGCGAATTGGACAAATGGATACTACCTTATAAAGGCTCCGGAACCATAGAATCTACAACTATTAACCGTTTCCCTAAGGAAGCGATTGAACGCGATGATCTTGTGTTTAAGAAATTTGACTTTAACGGTATGGATGTGTGGATCAAAGGGGTGTCTCATCAGGATATTTTAAACTATATCAATAATGAGGTGATGAAGATAGAGTATATGAAAGGAATCACGATCATTGATGAGATGGAAGAATACGGTATGTACGGATGGGAAGGCGATAATGAGGGTAGAGTCAATATTACAAAACCCGGAGAGGTTGATTTTTATATCGAATACAAAATAGCCTGTTGGGGGAATGCTACTTATCAAATTTCCATAGGTGTGTGTTCGGTGCTAGCGGTGTAAACGATGACTTAAGATATCTGATTGCTCCAAAGTTTTTGGAGAAACTCGGCTATAGGGTAGATTTCCACGTTATTCATCCGTCTTGGAGTTGGATCAAGTGAAACCACTATAAGCCGGGCTTTCGGATGCTCTTCGCCAAAAGCCCTCAATCCTTTGAGATATCTGGACTGTACCTCTTCGCAAGATTTTATTTCGATAGCTACTCTGGCGTCACCCTGTACAAGGTCTACTTCGTATCCATTTGTTGTTCGCCAATACGATAGCGTTTCCCGGGATGACGAGTAGGATAAGTAGGCTGTGATCTCGTGGATAATCAAATGCTCAAACGCCTTGCCAAAGTCTAATGAGCCCGGACGTAGCGATTTTCTTTTTGTCAGATAGTTAACAACCCCTACATCAAACAGGTAAAATTTTGGGGCTTGCATCACACGACGCTTGATGGTTTTGGCAAATGCCGGAACAAAATATCCAAACATGGTCTCTTCCAATATGGAGAAATAGTCCTTTACCGTTGGCGAACTGATTCCGCAGTCCGAGGCAATGTTGGTGTAGTTAACCATCTCTCCGCTGGTCAATGCCGCTACATCCAAAAAACGCAAAAATGTCCTCAAATTACGTAACTGCGCCTCTTCCATAACTTCCTGCTGAAGATAGTTGCCCACGTAAGCCTGTAATCTCTTTTGAGGATTGGACGACAAATAGTGTTGCGGCAAAAGGCCATGATTAATGGCTTTGATCATATCAAAATGGGGGATTTCTGCACTCACTAAAGGATGTAAAACCTCATTTATAGCCCGTCCGCCCAGCAAATTTGCACCGCATCTTTTGAGTTTTCTTGCACTCGAGCCGCAAAGCAAA
>WQYK01000232.1 GCA_009781275.1 Bacteroidales bacterium
TACAACGGGTGAATTGGCTGCTACCGTTACCCTCCCGGGTAAGGACATCGGATGTTATCAGGCAGACGGCACCGGGAATCAGCGCTATTAATGGTTCATTTTTAGCAATACAGCATTAGCCACCCTTCGTGATCCTTCCTGGTCAAATTGCCGGTTATCACAAGGGTGGTTCACTACGCCACCGTGATCCCTGCCCCTGACATACATGGTTGAAGAGCCCCCGCCGTCAAGGTTGATGATATCGCTTGCACCCAGCCATAGTAGAATCTTTTGCAATTCGCTTAACGACATGCCTTGAGCTTGTTCAAAACGACCATCCACCACGAGCAGCAAAACAGTTCCGTCCGCTTTTTTGGCAACGGCGGTTCTGGGGTGACGGGTGGTGTTAAAGGCATTCTCTTTAAGCGATTCGGGGCGTCCGGCAATGGCAAGAAGGGGACCCGAAGTGATCACTTCTTGGCTGTAGATGTAATTTTCCCAACCTTTTTCCGTAGTTGCTTTTACAATGTAGGGTACACCGTCAAGGATGGCTACGGCGGCTTCCTGATGCATTTGCCGTTGTCCTGTGGCTGTGTAGGTGTTTGGGGCCAAACCTTGGTTGTTGACACGAATATAATCCACAGAGTTGTAATCAACGTCATTATACTCAAAATTAAACTTAAAAAACGAGCCGTTTACGGCGGCAATGGCGCCTTTTTTCTCTGCCATTTCACTGGTTGTAGTGAGTAAGGGCTCTACGGCCAATGCAAATGTAACGGAGGCAGAAGGCGCTACAACAATCAGGCTCAAAAACTGATTGGAGTTAAAAAGTTCTTTTTGGTTAAAGTGGACTTGCTGCACCGTTACGCCAGGTGCGATTTCTTCGCATGTCCAAGGGGCTTGTACCAGTGTTAATGAATCGGGATTGGCGCCATAGAGTTTGATGACGGCACAAAGAACAGCAAAACAAGTGATCAATTTTTTCATAGGGATGTACTTTGTTATATATAGAAGCAAAGATAAGGCGATAATCTCTATTTTTAGCTACTTTTGCACCGTCATGGCAAAAATAATCGTTACCGGCTCTAAAGGCCAGCTTGGGCAATGCTTGCTGGATGCAGCAACACGCTTCCCGCATCACCACCTTATGGGCTACGATATTGATCAGCTAGATATTTCCGACACCCAAGCGGTATTCCAAACGGCAAAGGAGAGGAGGGCCACAGCCATCATCAACTGCGCCGCATACACCGCTGTAGACAAAGCCGAACAGGAGCAGGGGCAAGCTTGGGCGATTAATTCTGAGGCTGTAAAAGGATTGGCAGAGGTATGTGATCGATTGGGCATTTTGCTGATTCATATTTCTACCGATTTTGTTTTTGACGGCACGATTTTTGAGCCTTATACAGAAAAGGATATCCCCAATCCGTTGTCGGAATATGGGGCGTCAAAGTTGTCGGGCGAGCGGTTTGCGCTATCTTGTCGGCGTTGCATTGTGGTGCGTACCTCTTGGCTCTATGCGCCAAACGGGCACAATTTTATGTCTTCGATAGTGAAACTTGGCAATCAAAAAGAGGAGATCAGGGTGGTCAACGACCAGATAGGTTCTCCTACGTATGGCCCGCATCTGGCGGATGCTTTATTGCAGATGGTGACTCAGGTAGAGGTTTCTAGATTGCCTGACGAACTGATGGGGCTCTACCACTATGCCAATAACGGCTCATGTTCTCGATATGAATTTGCACAAAAGATGAAAGAGTTGTCTGGATTTGGTGCAAGGATTGTGCCTGTTGTATCTTCTGAATATCCGACGTTGGCTAAACGCCCGGCTTACTCGGTGTTGGATACGAAAAAAATTACGGCTTGCTTTGGCATTGTTCCGCCATATTGGGCGGATGCCATCCGCCCCTACATGTTATTCACAAACCATAAATCATAAATCCCAAAATATGGAAACGTACATGAAACGCGCTGCATCTTGGTTACAAGGCTCTTTTGACGAGGAGACCAAAGAGGCGATCAAAACGATGATGGAACAGAATCCCAAGGAGTTGGAAGAGTGTTTCTATAAAAATCTTGAATTTGGCACCGGTGGCCTGAGGGGCATCATGGGTGTGGGCACCAATAGAATGAATCAATACACGGTAGGTATGGCGACTCAGGGGTTGGCTAACTACCTAAAAACATGTTTTGCCCATCTGCCTCAGATTAAAGTGGCCGTCTCTTATGACTGCAGAAACCGCAGTGACGAATTTGCCAGGATCACCGCAGGTGTATTTGCTGCCAATGGCTTTAAGGTCTATCTTTTTGATGCGCTTAGACCTACGCCTGAGCTCAGTTTTGCCATTCGACGGTTAGGGTGCCAAAGCGGGGTGATGATCACCGCTTCGCACAATCCCAAGGAGTACAACGGCTACAAAGCGTTTTGGGATGATGGGGCGCAGGTGTTGGAGCCGCACGATCAGAATATCATCAAAGAGGTGGAGAAGATTTCCGACCCGTCACAAGTCCTTTTTGAGGGGAATGAACACAATATTGAAATGATAGGTAAGGAGATGGATGAAGTCTACCTCCAAGCGATCCTGTCGCTGATCAACCTCTCTCCCCAAGCCATA
>WQYK01000233.1 GCA_009781275.1 Bacteroidales bacterium
CCACAAATTACTCGGCTGTCAGTGAGATGGTGGTCACAGAACGCAAAGAAGGAGGAATCATGCCCATCTCAAGGAGTAGCGCCTTTGGACAAATGGAGTCGTTGAGTAATAAAGTGATGTACTTTTATGATGAAAACTTTTGGGGCGCGTACAACATCATTGAGCCTACCGAGTCGTTAGAGTCGGCAGTAACAAGGCTCATCAGACAACAAAAGTAGATTTTCCCGTTGGGACCATGTCAAATAAAGATTTGCAGTTATATAAAGAAGCGCAGGGAGGTAGCATCAACGCCTTTGAAGTATTGTTCAGGCGGTACTACGCTCCCTTGTGTGCTTATGCACATCGTTTTACATGTAGTCCCGACTATTCCGAAGAGTTGGTGCAGGAGTTATTTTATGTTTTATGGAGGGACCGCGTGAAAATCGTAATAGATTACTCTGTAAAGTCGTATCTGTATGAGGCGGTACGTAACAGGGCATTACATTTTCTGGGCCATTTGCGCGTGAGAGAACAGTATGGTCGGGCGATTAGGCGAGAGCTCTCTTGGGCAGCCGATTTTCCTTCTCCCGAAGCCGATTTGGAGGCAAAGGAGTTTGAAAGGCGGATAAACGAGATCCTGCAGAGACTCCCCGATCGTAGGAGAAGGATTTTTTGCATGAATCGCTTTGGCGGAAACAAGTATGTGGAAATTGCCGCAAAACTCTCGGTGTCAGTTAAAACAGTTGAGGCAGAGATGCATAAGGCGCTTATAGCGCTCAAGTATGGCTTAGAGGCCGGTTAAAAATTTAAGTAAAGAACAGATGAAAATGAGTAGTGAAAAAAGGTGGAAACCGGATGTAGACAGAGCGTGGGAAAAGTTTTGCGCACACGTCTACGTGGAGGGTTTGGTTGAACAGAAAAAAACAGTTGCAAGAAAAAGGAGTCTCTCCCCCCCATTTGGGATATGGAGCGCGGCTGCGGTTTTGTGCGCAATCTGCGTGGGTGTTGCCATCCATTTTTGGTCAAAGTCATCCTCCGTCGAGATGATTGTGGCTCAAAATAACAAAGAGAATGAGACTTTGGTGATCACCTTGCCTGACGGCTCTGTGGCGCTTCTATCGGGCAATGGTAAGTTGACCTATCCCCAATCTTTTGCATCCAACAGAAGGTTGGTGACGTTGGAAGGGGAGGCCTTTTTTGATGTCAGCAATCATGATCGATGCCCTTTTGTCATTGAGGCGGATAGAGTTACCGTTGAGGTGCTGGGAACCTCTTTTCGAATGAGGAGCGATGAAACGTGTCCTTTTGAACTTTTTGTCAAAAGCGGGATTGTAAAAGTGGTGCTTATGGATGTTGATCAGAATATTTTTGCAGAGGCAGGCGAACAGGTACAACTTGTGACCAATTGGTTGCAAAAGAGTTATGTGGATGATATGGATGCGCAGGGGAGCGGCATTCGTAGGCTCTATTTTAAAGACGAACCGTTAGGTCAGATTATTCGAGTAGTAAATGCATACACCTTGGAACCGTTTCAACTATCCATAGAAGATGAATCGTTGTTGGGACGAGACTTTACCGTTACTTTAGACATGGAGAGCGTTGAAGGTATTGCTGAGCTTTTGTGCAGTGTGTTAAACTTAAAGCAAACAGTTGTAGAGAACATCATATATATTGACGCAAAGTGAAACGTTGGATCTGTATCGGAATCTTTCTTTTATGCACCCTCCCATCGACTACAGCAGATACACTTGATCAAAGAATCTATTTACAAGGAGGTCGGGGGAGTGTGTATGAGTTGCTCAAAAAAGTATCTGAGCGCTCCCAGTGCTTGTTTATTTATGAAAAAGGGGTGGTCAACAATGAGCAAAGGGTACGAATCGCTTCGGGTTCCTATACCATTAGGGAAGCAATACTTCTTATAACCGGAGAAAAGGATTTGCAAATGAAGATGATAGGTCAATATATTTTGCTGTTTAAAGATTTTTCTGCCTCATTACCTCCACCAACAACCAATGCCCCATCAAGTGTCTTTATTGAAGGGTATGTAAAGGACAGACAAACCAGAGAAGCGCTTCCTTACAGCTATATAGTCTTAGAGTCTACCGGAGTGGGTACGATCTCTAACTTAGACGGCCAGTTTACCTTAAAAGTTCCAGACTCTTTGTCATCCGCACACGTGACGATCTCCCATGTTGGTTACCATACGCCAAAAATTCCTTTGGAAGTTTTTAAGGGCAACAAACCAGAGATCTTCTTAGATCCAAATACCATACAGTTGCAGGAGGTTGTGGTGCGTTATGTTCCTGCACAAAAGATCATGAGGGAGATGCTCGATAATCGGTCAAAGAACTACGCCCCATATCCCGCCTATTTTACCTCTTTTTATAGGGAAGGGGTGGAGTATGGAGATCATTTTGTCTCTTTGACCGAAGGTGTCTGTCAGGTTTATAAGTCAGGATATGCGTCATCAAGTGACGATCAGGTCAAGCTGTTAAAAATGAGAAATATTCAGAATACAAGTTATCCTGACTCCATTTTGCTAAAGATTCAGGCCGGAGTCAGGGCATCGCTTTCCCTTGATGTGATCCAACATGTCCCAGGTTTCTTTGCCCC
>WQYK01000234.1 GCA_009781275.1 Bacteroidales bacterium
AAAAACACAAGTTTTTTTTGTACAGATTTAGAACTTGACTTTAAGATTTGCTTCTTATCACTCAACGCTTCTCGCACCTCAACATATCTCATACATCCCAAAAATTATTGACATCTCCTTCTGCCCAATCGCCATTTTTTGCTTGCGCAAAACTCTTTTTCATCTTCGCTGTCCACTTTACAGGCTCTTCTAATTCAACCCCTTTTTCTTTCAGAAAAGGGATGAAATCAGCATGTTTCCGCAAATCAATGGTTACGAATTTTGGAACACCACGTGAAGTTCTCTCTACTTTGATGCCTGCTAAAGCCATAATCTTCTATTTTATAACTACGTCGCAAATATACATATAATCTTTCAAAAGTTTGAACAAATTCTCACCATAAGTATCAACTTTATCGAAAACATTATTTTTTGTACACTCGACTGTACAAAAACAGGCATAAAACGTACACTCTGATAGAAAGTCGTGCATTGGTAATAATTCAGTGGTACAAATTTTGCGCACTTTAAGAAAAAATCACTAACTTGCGCGATTAATCAACTACCAATATGGCATACCTGACTTTTAACAAAGCGGAACTCGTAAACCTTGAATACTCCCTGCAGCGTGAAATCTTTGCTACCAACAGGGCGGGAGGGTATTGCAATACCACCATTGTCTGCTGTAACACAAGAAAATACCACGGATTGCTGGTCGTTCCCATAGATGAATTTGGCGGGGAAAATCATGTCCTGCTCTCAAGCGTTGACGAAACCATTGTGCAGCACGACAAGGCATTTAATCTGGGCATTCATCGTTATGGACAGTGTTATGAGCCTCGCGGGCATAAATATATTGTCGATTTTGAAATCGATAAAAACGTTGCCATTACTTACAGAGTAGGGGGGGTTGTGTTGCGCAAAGAGATGATGCTGTCGCACAACAAAGACCAGATATTGTTGCGTTACACTCTATTGGAGGCACATTCGCCTACTACGCTCCGCCTCAAGCCCTTTTTGGCATTTAGGAACGTGCACAGCCTCACTAAGGCAAATATGGAGGCCAATACCAAGTACATTCCCGTAGCAAACGGCATTAGTTCCCAGCTTTATCAAGGATTTCCGCCGCTCTACATGCAACTGAATGTAAAGAACGAATTTATCTCTCATCCCGACTGGTACTATGGAATTGGCTATCAGGAAGAGGCGCGCAGGGGATTTGAATCGCAGGAGGACCTTTTTGTGCCCGGCTATTTTGAAATGGCGATTAAAAAGGGACAAAGCATCATCTTTTCTGCTTCGCTTACAGAGGAGCAACCATCGCTCATTGAGCGCTTTTACGAAAAAGAGGTTGCACAGCGTCCCGCCCGCGACAGTTATCGAAACTGCTTGGAACTGGCTGCACAACAGTTTATTGTGCGCAGGAACAACGCAACCCACGTCATGGCGGGTTATCCATGGAACGGCTATATTGCTTTGGACACTTTTGTGGCGCTTCCCGGATTAACGCTGTCGGTAAAAGAGGGTGTAAAGACGTGTAAAGAGGTGTTAGATACCATGATGCAAAAGAATCCCGGCATGATAGAGAGCGCCGATGCATCGCTATGGTACTTTTGGACGCTTCAGAAATATGTGGAGGTAACCAATGACCCCCAAGCCCTTTGGAGCGAGTTTGGAACTTCTATGAAAGAGATACTCAACGGATACAAGCAGGGGAGCAACCCCGCCATTTTGCTGCACGAGAACGGCTTGATTTGGGCAGAAGCGCCCGGAAAGGCGTTGACGTGGATGAATGCCCATTTGAATGGACACCCTGTAACGCCGCGCTCAGGGTATCAGGTTGATGTCAATGCGCTGTGGTACAATGCACTCATGTTTTCTTTGGAGATTGCGCGACAGGTGGGCGATGATGCATTTGTGCGCCAATGGGAAGATGTGCCCACACGTACCAAAGAGAACTTTTTGAGGGCGTTCTGGGTAGAGTCGCGGAAACATTTGGCCGATTACGTTGGCCCCGAAGGGCAAAACATCTTTATGCGGCCCAACCAGCTCTTTGCCTGTTCTTTGCCCTACAGCCCCATAAGCGACGAGATTAAAGCGACGGTACTTAAAGCCATAGAATCGGAGTTGCTCACCCCAAGGGGTCTCAGAACCCTTGCACCCAAAAATCCGCTCTACGTAGGTCTCTATGAGGGAAATCAAGAAGCGCGCGACAGGGCTTACCATCAGGGAACGACCCGACCTTGGCTCATTGGACACTATATTGAGGCTTGCTTTAAGTTGTGGGGGCCACGGTTTGACCAACAGGCAACGGAGCTGCTAAAAGGATTTGAAGAAGATATTGCGACACATGGCGTTGGCTCGATTGCAGAAGTGTACGACGGCGACCCTCCCCATCAACCACATGGATGTCCCTCCTCGGCGGCAGGCGTGGCAGAGGTGTTGCGCTCTTTGCGGTTGATAGAAATGGTAAAAAAACAGTTAAACGATTCAATAACAAAGCCATGAGAGTATTGATGTTTGGTTGGGAGTTTCCTCCTCATATTGCGGGCGGCTTAGGCACAGCTTGTCAGGGACTTACTACAGGTTTGGCAAAGCAGGATGTAGAGGTG
>WQYK01000235.1 GCA_009781275.1 Bacteroidales bacterium
GATATCTTTCTCCCCCCAAATTGGTGTGCCGCACTCTTGGACGGACACTATTCTCTCCCTGCAGCCCAAGTGCTTGTCGATTTTTTAGAGAAGCATCAAGATATGCCCTCTCTATTAAAAAGCAAAATAACCCAAAACGGAGACCGACTCCTAAGCATGGTTACTCCGTAATCACAAACGACACTGATAGTGTATATCCCTGATTATCCACAACAGTCATGATGTGTTTCCCGGGTTGCGGCGTGATCATCACTTCGTGAAAATCTTGAGTCAAACAGAGGTAATCCTCGTCTAAGTGCCAAAAAATGGTCGCCTCGGGATCGTGGTGCGCCAACCTAAAGGAGACGCTGCCGCGGCTTCCGTCCAACTGCTTGGGCAGAGATATCGTCGCCCCAAAAGAGGGATAGATGAATTGCATGGGAACGTAATCACCCGCCGTACTGCCCGATACAAAAGGGGGAAGCGCCTCGTAGAGCGGATGTCGTTGTTTGTAGTACCACGCCCAAGCGGGTGGAAGCACAAAGAAGCTTTTGGTCACTACCTCTGTATGGTTGGGGTCGTTGGCATAAACCCTAAAGCGATGGTCGGGAGTGAGTGTAACTAGGCGGTGATAGGGGCAGGGGTCGCTAGTGGCTCCTTGGGGCGTGGTAAGCAGGATGTCCACATCGGGACAAAAACGCCCTTTGAGGTGTCCCGATTGGCGGCACACCTCCACCTCAATCAAGTCGGGCGGTGCAAACCAAGGGGAGGAGGGGAGGAGGTTCAAGATGTCAAAAAGGATAGGGCCGGCCGTTTTGGCGCCCACAAGCCCTGGTTTGCCCTCGCCGTTGGCGTTTCCCACCCAAACTCCGACAACGTATTTGGGGGTAACCCCCACCGCCCAAGCGTCTCTAAAACCGTAGCTCGTTCCTGTTTTCCAAGCGACTCGTTGTATGGAGGGGATGTTGCGCCAATCGATCTCCTCGGGGCGATTGACCTCTTTAATGGCTTCAAAGGTGTGCCAAATGGCGGCGGGGTCAAAAGGGGATTGGGGTATGGGGTTCTTTTCCAAGAGCGCTTTTGCCATGTTTCTGTATATGTGCGTGATGTCCCAGAGCGTGCCCTCTGCGCCGCCAAGGATGAGCGAGAGTCCGTAGTGGGCTGCAGGTTTATGGATAGTGGTCATGCCCGCTTTCCGGAGCAGGGAGTGGAACTTGGGGAGTCCATGCATGCGTAACATCTGTACTGAGGGGATGTTGAGTGAGCGCGCCAATGCCTGCGACGCAGGCACAGCGCCCTCAAACTGCATATTAAAGTTTTGCGGCGTAAATCCGTTGACATTGATAGGAATATCGGGAAGCAGGGTGTGGGGCAAAATCGTCCCCTCCTGCAACAAGGCGCAATAGAGAAACGGCTTTAAAATGCTGCCGGTACTTCTGGGCGCGCGAATAATATCGACCTGATTTCCTGAGCCGCTTTGGTGATAGCGCACATTGCCGCAATAGGCAAGCGGTTGACCGCTCTCTACATCCAACACAATGGCGGCAATGTTTCTAATATCGCTGCGAAGCAGTTCATCGTTCCACCGCTCCAGCAACGCCTCTACACGCGTTTGAACTCCCTTATCAATAGTAGATACCGTATACGCCCCGCGTTGCGTCTGGTAGTAGTGGCTCACCAGATGAGGCGCATATTGGGGCAAAGGCTGCGGCTCCTGAGGCAAAGGCTCCATGAGCGCAGCATCATAAGTGATCGAATCGACTTTTCCCTTATCAAGAAGCCTTTTAAGCAGCCGGTCTCTCTTTTGCAACAACAGCTCCCTGTTTTTAGAGAGATGCAGCATCGAGGGCGCATTGGGAAGAACGGCAAGGGTCGCCGCCTCTGCCCACGAGAGCTGAGCCGATGGATGTCCAAAGTACCTCCACGCTGCCGCTTCCAGCCCCACCACGTTTCCGCCAAAAGGGGCGTGAGAGGCATAGAGCGTCAATATCCTCTTTTTGGAGTACCTGCACTCCAGCCTTACCGCCAAAACCATTTCAATACACTTTTCAAAATAGGTACGCGGCTTATTCCTATAGAGACGAATCGTTTGCATACTCAAGGTACTCCCCCCGCTCACCACCCGCTTTTGGCGCACATTTTGCACCATGGCGCGCACCATCGACACCGGATTCACCCCCGGATGTAGATAGAAGTATTGGTCTTCAAATTGCAAAAGGCAAATGCGAAACTTCTCCGGCACCGCATCCAAAGGGGGAAAACGCCACTGGCCGTCGTCGGCAATTCTGGCGCCTAACAAGTTGCCGTTGCAGTCGGTAACCACAGTGGCGTAGGGAGCGCGGAAGAGGGCGCGGGGGAGGGAGAGGTAGAAGGCTATGAGCAAAAACAGCAGCAAAGCAAGGGCATACAACATCCGCTTTTTGCGTACTACACGGATGCAATATGTGATGATGCTATGCTTTGAGTCGTTCATAAATATTCACCTACAAAAATACTGGTTTTTACCCGAAATTTTTAAAAAATGCAAAAATCATCACTTTTTTACGATTTGTCACCCACCAACAAATTTTCTTTTGTTATTTTGAAAAATCAA
>WQYK01000236.1 GCA_009781275.1 Bacteroidales bacterium
AAAAGACAACCTTCCCTCTTCCATGGGGCGTTACCTAAACTCGTATCTGCAATATGACCAGCGAGTGAACCACGACCGTACCCTTTTAAAAACGTGGTTGGAACCCGGTAATATGCTTACAAATTTAGTCTCGACCTCTCAGAACGGACTCTTTACCCTTGCCGACACGTTGGAGCATCGATTAAAAATTGTGCTCACCGACGATTCAGGAAACGAGTCGGTCTATAGATACCAGGTCGCCCGTAAGAGCGTAATGCCCGACTACCCGGTAAAGGGGAGGGTGATGCTATGGGCTATGGACAACTATCACGAGGAGGATGGCCTTCAACTCTATCTCCCTTTTGGTGCACTTGGAAAAAACATCGACTTTGACGTAGCGCGTGTGGCGGTTCCCGACTCCCTGCAAAGTCGTTTCTTTGCCCCCTTGTGGCGTATAGGCTCACCATTGGAGCCGCTACTCAGGCCCATGCGTTTGTCGATTTGTGCACAGGTTCCTGAGGAATTCAAGGAGAAAGCCCTCATTGTATCGGTATCATCCGGAGGAAGAATCTCATCGGCAGGAGGCAAATGGAACAACGACTATTTGGAGGCCAATACCTTCAATTTTGGAAGCTACACAGTCGCCATTGACACCATCCCTCCGGTGATTACCCCCCGATTCCAGGACGGCGCCGACTTACGCAAGGCGAGCCAACTGAGTTTTACCATCCATGACGACTTGTCGGGAATAAACTCCTATGAAGGCACGATCGACGGATCGTGGGCGCTCTTTGTCTACGACGCCAAAAACAGGCGGTTGAGCTACACCTTTGACCGAAAACGAATCACAAGCGGAAAGAGACACACCTTAGAGCTAAAAGTAACCGACCATTGCAACAACGTATCAATCTATAAAACCGATTTCTTATGGTAGCCAAAACAATGGAACAGGGGGCTCACATCGACATCATTGGCCTGATGTCGGGCACCTCTTTAGATGGATTGGATATATGTTTTACCCGTTTTACACAAAAGGATGGGAAGTGGCAATACCAAATCATCCAGGCCGAATCGATCTCCTATCCCTCTGAGATTAAAGAAAAATTAGCCTCAGCCCAATTGATGGACGCACGCACTTTTGCCCATTTTCACTGCGACTACGGACTCCACCTTGGCGTCTGTGTACGCGAATTTATGGAAAAACATCAACTTCGCCCCCATTACATCGCCTCTCACGGACACTCCATTTTTCACCAGCCCCACATTCGTTTTGCGTTTCAAATCGGAAGCGGAGCGGGCATTGCCGCTGAGAGCGGAGTCGACACCGTCTGTGACTTTAGAACCACCGACGTGGCGTTGTATGGCCAGGGCGCGCCTTTAGTCCCCATTGGTGACCGGCACCTCTTTGGCAGCTACGACTATTGCCTCAATATCGGCGGATTTTCCAACATCTCCTCCGAGCAAAACGGCAAACGGTCGGCCTACGACATCTCCCCAGTGAACTACGTGCTCAACCACTACACCCGCTCCATAGGCAAAGAGTACGACCCCGATGGAGAGATGGCGCGCAGCGGCAACATATCGCCTGAGCTGTTAAAAGAGTTGAACAACCTTGACTTCTACAACAAAACAGGCCCCAAGTCGTTGGGAAGGGAGTGGGTCGAAGAGGTGGTGATTCCGATGGTCGATTCCTATCCGATCACCCTGCAAGACAAGTTGGCCACCTTTTGCGAACACGCCGCTTACCAAATCAGCCTAAACGTAAAGGGCGGAAAAGTATTGGTGACGGGCGGCGGAGCCTTTAACAAATATTTGCAGGAGCGAATGAGGGCTTTGGCTCCCCACTGCACCTTCCACATTCCCGATGCGCAAACCATTAATTTTAAAGAGGCCTTAGTGTTTGCCTTTCTGGGAGCGCTCTACGTATCGGGCCTTCCCAACTGCCTCTCTTCGGTCACCGGCGCTCGTTACGATTGCATTGGCGGGGCGATGTATAGAGGAAAACCGGTGTAATTCCACAAAAAATTTGTCTGCAAGAAAAAAATAGCTACCTTTGCCGTCCCAAAAATTGAAAACAATGGACTTAATAAAAGTTGCCCAACAGGCTTTTGCTCAGGAACCCAAAGAATTTCCCACATTTAAGGCGGGAGATACCATCACCGTCACCTATAAAATCAAAGAGGAGAACAAAGAGCGCCTCCAAAAATTTCGCGGCGTGTGTATTCAACGTAAAGGCGCCGGAGCAACCCACACCTTTACTGTTCGCAAAATCTCCAACGGAGTTGGTGTAGAGCGTATTTTCCCCATCCTCTCACCCTTTATCGAGGAGATCGAGATCAATAAATTTGGAAAAGTGCGCCGTGCCCGCATCTTCTACCTCCGCAACCTCACAGGTAAAAAAGCGCGCATCAAAGAGCGTAAGCACAAAGTTGCCGCAAGCAACTAATCATACTTGAAGTACTGGCCTCGTAGCTCAACTGAATAGAGCATCTGACTACGGATCAGAAGGTTACAGGTTTGAATCCTGTCGAGGTCACTAAAAATAAAGCAGTTACATAAAGTGGCTGCTTTTTTCGTGGGAAAT
>WQYK01000237.1 GCA_009781275.1 Bacteroidales bacterium
GGTTTAATGAAACCTCCTGTCGATTTCGGGATTCAATCCTACAATGCTACTTTGTTTAACCCCACTTTCCCACTGCCAACTAACAATCAGTTCAGTTCGTTCGATAACAAAATCATGGGCGCTCAACGGGCAACCCAGTCGATACAAATCAATCTACAGTCCGGCCTTAAGCCCAATAAAGCGGCGATAACCGCTGGCTTCATGGTCAATGCATTTTGTTTGGGTGGCTTGATATATCAAATGGCGCAACCCCCAAAACCCAATCCAAATCAACCTAAAGGAGCGCCGTCTCGGTAAGGCGCTGATTATTGTGCTAATAACCAATCAATTAATTCATCCACATCAACAATGCTCCAAGAATGGGGATGTCTGCTGTTTTGAAGTTTTCGGAATCCCTTATTTTCGGTTACGATTAAAGATGCTTTTTCGTTGCCGAGCCTGTTTAGTTCGTTAATTTTTTCCAATAGCACAAATATCAAAATATTGGTGTCCAAATAATACCTCACGCCTCATCCCTCCTTTTTGATTGTTATTTAAGCACAGCGCGCATATTAAGGATTTCACCCGGGGGGATGCCAAGTCGCCGCCTTTTCTCCCAATACAAAGTGATTTTTGATTTTCTCTCCTCGGGAACTACTTCGTTCTCCTCTTGTTCTGTCTTGTTTTTAGTCCGCTTCATGATTTCTTTTATTGATTATGACGCAAAGGTAATCATTTTTGTTCGGGCTGAGATTTTCATGCGATTTTTTTTCTTATATTTGGCTCAAATATTACTCCCATGAAACGACTTATTATCCCCTTTTTCGCCCTATTATCTACCGTCTTACTTACATCGTGCGCCTCACGCACCAAAGACCTTACCCCCTCGCCCGAGTTTGCGAACTACATTACCGCCTACACCGGAGGGGTGATTGCGCCCAATTCTGCCATTCAGATTCAACTGACGCAACCGCAGTCCTCTGTGGAGGTAAACGCTCCCATTAAGGAGCAACTCTTCTCTTTTAAGCCCTCGCTCAAAGGAACGGCCTATTGGGTGAATAACAGGTGTATAGAGTTTTTACCCGATGAGGGAGCGTTGCAGCAGGGGCAACTCTATCAGGCTGAATTTAAGTTAGGGAAAGTTCAGCAGACCACTTCTAAGCTCAATGCCTTTCCTTTCTCCTTTAGGGTAGAAAAGCAGAGCTTTATGTGGGAATCGGAGCCTTGTATCATTACGGCGGCGGCCCCTAACAGCGCAACCGTAAGGGGGCAAATACGTTTTAACAACACCGTATCGGCGGAGGATGTGGCGCAACTCTTTACAGGAAGTTATGCAAGAATCGCGCCAAAAGTGGAGAGCACGACGGACCCTAAAACATTTATTGTCAAATTTGAAGAGATTCCTATTACCGGAGAAGAGCAGACCTTTACCATATTGATAAAAGGGAAAGCCCTTGGGATAGACAAAACGGTTCAGGATGAGGTGACGATTCCGCAGTCGGGGCTCTTTTATCCGCTCTCTGTCCGCGCCGTTAATCAGCCCGAATTGGGTGTGGAGGCGACTTTTTCGCAGCCGCTTCAGCCCAACCAAAGCTTGCGGGGATTGTTTTCGGTGACGGGGGCAGGCACTTCGTATGTCTATCAGATTGAGGAGAATCGTGTGCGCGTTTTCTTTGAGAGGCGGCCTGCCGGAGAGGTTGACGTGTCGGTTTATAGAGGCATTAAGAGCACTACAGGTAAGGCGATTGAACGCGATGTCACCTATTCGGTGGCCTTTGCCTCGATTCATCCGCGGGTATCGCTTCCTTTCCCGGGCAACATTTTACCCGACTCCAAAAACTTGATTCTTCCCTTTAGAACGGTCAACCTTGCCGCTGTGGATATTCGAATCATCAGGGTATTTGAAAACAACATCCTTGCCTTTATGCAAAACAACAACCTCAATACGACTTACGAGTTGAGGCGGTTTGGTCGGTTGATTCAAAAAAAGACGCTTTGGTTAGACAAAGAAACAGATATTCAGCAAGATGTTTGGCACGACTTTTCGATTGACCTCTCCACGCTGATGAAGCAGGAGCCGGGCGCTATCTACCATATTGACATCTCTTTTCAGCAGGCTTACTCCCTCTATCCGGGCGCAAACCTTTCAAATCCCAAACAGCGCGAACCACAGGCAGAGCCAACGGGTCAGGGGATGATTTACCTAAGCGGCGCCAACGTGTCGGAGAGAGAGGAGGCGTTTTGGGATGAAGCGGAAGCGTACTATTATGGATTTCAAGACGTAGATTGGTCGCTCTATAACTGGAGTGAGTCGGACGACCCCTCAAAACCCTCGTTCTACATGAGCAGAAGCCGCACCGTATCGTGCAACGTAATAGGCTCTAACTTAGGGGTGATTGCCAAAGGCGGCGCCCAAAATAAACTCTGGATTACCGTCAACGACATCACCACCGTCAAGCCGGTCAAAGATGCACAGGTGACGGTCTACAACTATCAGTTGCAGCCGATTGGTTTGGCCAATACCGACTCGGACGGTTTTGCCGTTATAGAGCCCAA
>WQYK01000238.1 GCA_009781275.1 Bacteroidales bacterium
AATCAACTATTCCACTTTGGTTTTAGCACTTCTGAGAATAAAATTGCCTTTTGAGGCGTAAAATCTTCAAACAAAGACTCTTCCTCATCTGCTGTTCCCATTAAGTCCGCCTCATCTGCTGCAATAGAGACCACCGGTTTGGCCATAGGCCCACCCTCCTCGTGAGGCTTTAACATTCTTTTGACCATGAAGGGCGCCGACACCTCCTCTACCTCTTCAACTTCCAATTCCAAATCGCTTTCCATCGCCTCATATTGCTCCTCTTCTGCCCACTTTTGCATGGTGCGCGCTTGTTGTTTCTTCTTTTTGTTTGCAACTGCTATCAATTGGATCAATCCGATGGCGGCAGCGGCGATGATGGCAATAATTGAGTCTTCCATATCATTTTATTTTTGTTTGCCTGTTTAAAAACCATGAGGCGCAAACCTCCCTATCTACCCTCAACTGCTCTTTAAGGGCCTCCATGGAGCTAAAGCCCTGCTCTCCTCTCAGGCGATGCAACGGATAAACCGACATAGGCAATCCATAGATGTCATCATCAAAATCAAAGATATTCGTTTCTATGATGCGCCCGCGGGCATCGGGAATGGTGGGCCTGAACCCGATGTTCATCATCCCTTTATACCGTTTGTCCATCAACGCCACCTCAACTGCGTAGACTCCATCTGCGGGAAGTTGTTTGAGCGGCTCGTAGAGTTGTAAATTGGCTGTGGGGAATCCCATGGTACGCCCAATGCGGTTTCCTTCTACCACCACGCCATGTAGTGCGTAAGGATATCCTAACCAAAGATTTGCCTGCTCCATCATGCCTGTATGAATCGCCTCCCTGATTTTGGTCGAACTCACCGTCTCCTCTCCGCACAACGTTTTGTCCACGCGAACGAGGTCGATTCCTGTCTCTTGTGCAACCGTTTCTAAACAAGAATCATCGTGCCCGATTCTGTGGTTGTGGCCCACCACTAGCTTAGTTACTCCGTAGTGAGCCTTGAGGATGTCGATGAAAAACATTTTGGCGCTCATCTGAGAAAACTCCCGTGTGAAAGGAAGGAGGTGAATATGGTCTATTCCTAAACCAATGACAAGCTCCTTTTTCTCTTCCAACGAGTTGAGCAGTCTAAAGTGTACCGCGCCACTCTGTAGTACCGCTCTGGGGTGGGGCCAAAAGGTGATGACCATGCTTTGCGCCCCCTCCCTCTCTGCCTGCATCGACAAAACAGAGAGTACGGCCTTGTGCCCAATATGCACTCCGTCAAAAAAACCGGTTGCTGCTATAACCATTTTACTAATGCAAAATCTTGTCTATGGGCTAATTTTTTATTCTTGGCATACATCCTTCCGGCAGCGTAGAAGATGCCTGCGCTGTCGGGAATCAATATGCAACGATAGGTGGCCACACCCTGATGGCACGAGTGCAGGGCAAACTCCACTTTGGCGGCGATTTTTAGTTTGCCGCTCTTCTCCTCCTCAGCCATTACCATCTCCACGCCTATATCATCGGGGCTTAAATCGCCAATGTGAAAGACCGCTTCTGCCTCATATCGCTTACCCAACAGCAACTCCTGATTCACCATATCGGGGCGTTTAAAGGCCACAGCTTCTATATTGCCCCACTCGCGGTTCATCTTCTTTTTCCAGTGGGTCAACTCCCGCGCCAAGGCATAATCGTCCCTGGTCATCTCATGATAACGGTGATATAGAGGTGTATAAAAGCGTTCTTCGTAGTCGGATAGCATCCGGTTTGTGGTAAATTGCGAAGCAACTTTGGCAATGGTATTCTTAATCATCTGAATCCAATCGGTGGGCGCGCCTGTGGGGCTCACCTTATAGTATAGCGGTGCGATTTGGTCTTCGAGCATGTTGTAGATGGTTTCGGAATCCATCTGGTCCTGAAACTCTTGATTTTCATAGGTGCGCTCCATGGGCAACGCCCACCCCGCGCCGGGTTGATACCCCTCTACCCACCAGCCGTCCAAGACGCTAAAGTGCATCACTCCATTCATCACTGCCTTCTCCCCGCTCGTTCCGGAGGCTTCCAGGGGACGGGTGGGCGTATTCATCCACACATCCACTCCCTGTACCAATGCTTTGGCTAAATTCATGTCGTAATTCTCCAAAAAGAGAATCTTTCCAAGGAACTGAGGCATTCGCGACACCTCCACGATGCGTTTGATGAAGTCTTGTCCCGCTTTATCGGCAGGGTGCGCTTTGCCGGCAAAGAGAAACTGAACCGGATGTTGGGGATTGTTGACAATTTCGTTTAGGCGTCCCAAATTTTTAAAGAGCAGATGCGCACGCTTATAGGTGGCAAACCTGCGTGCAAAACCAATGGTCAGGATGTCGTCCCTAAGGGTCTCACGTATCTCCACGATGTCGTGGGGAGAGTAGTGCGCAGGAGCAATGCGTCCCGACAGACGCTCCTTGATCTTTGCAATCAATTTTGCCCTCAGCTTATTACGCACGTTCCATATCACGTTGTCTTCTACACGATAGATGCCCTCAAAGCACGAT